>DATJQF010000086.1:0-10168 GCA_035505995.1 Bacteroidales bacterium | reverse complement strand
ATTACTGGATCACCTGATCCAAAAATACAAAGGCAAGAAAGGCAACCTGATCCCGCTGCTGCAGGGCACCCAGGATATTTATGGCTATCTCCCCAGAGAAGCGTTCGACAAGATCTCTAGGGAGACAGGCCTGGAGCTGAGCGAGATGTTCGGCGTGGCCACCTTTTATGCACAGTTCCGGCTGCACCCGGTCGGCAGGCACATCATCAAGGTATGCCACGGCACGGCCTGCCATGTGCAGAACGCCAAGGAGATCACCGAAGCGCTGGAAGAGGCGCTGGGAGTCAGGGACGGGCAGACCACCGAAGACCGTGTATTTACCCTCGAATCGGTGGCGTGCCTGGGCTGCTGCTCCCTGGCCCCGGTGATGATGATCAGCGAGCAAACCTACGGCAAGCTGACCGGGAACGAAGCGATCAAGATCATTAAGAATATCCGGCTTTCGGAAAAAAATTAACTCACTGCCCCCACCCCTTTCCTCCCTTTCCCAAACGGTGGAGAGGCTGGGGGAGGGGACGGGGTGAGGTAAACATTACTCCTTATGACTAAACCCACTGTGACGGTCGGCCTCGGAAGCTGCGGAATTGCTGCAGGCGCCGGCAAAACCTACGAAAAGATCAGGGCATTGCAGCTCACCGACAAGCTGGATTTCGAGCTGAAGAAAACGAGCTGCATCGGGATGTGTTATCGCGAGCCCCTGGTGGAGATCTGCGACGATACCGGGACGTACCTGTACGGGGACGTCAGCGAGGAACGGGCCATCGAGGTCGTCGAACGGCACCTGCACCAGCATGATCCCATCCGCGATTACATTGTCCACACGGATTTGTTCGACGCTCCCGAGAACGACTTCATGCAGTCGCAGGTCAAGATCGTGCTGCGCAACTGCGGGTACATGGATCCCGAATCCATTGATGAATATGAATCGAGGAACGGTTACCGGGCGATCCGGAAGATCGCTGAGGAAAAGATCTCCCGCCCCGGCCTGATCCAGACGATCCTCGACTCCGGCCTCCGGGGCAGGGGAGGAGGCGGTTTCCCGACCGGGCTCAAGTGGAAGTTCGCCAACGGGAACAAGTCGGATGAGAAATATGTCATCTGCAACGCCGACGAGGGAGACCCGGGCGCTTTCATGGACCGCTCGGTGCTGGAAGGCGATCCCCATTCGGTGCTGGAAGGGATGATCATCGCGGCGTATGCGGTGGAAGCCACTTCGGGCGTGATCTATTGCCGCGCGGAATACCCGCTGGCCATCAAGCGGCTCAACATTGCGATAGGCCAGGCCAGGGAAAAGGGATATCTCGGGAAGAATGTCTTCGGGATCGAAGGCTTCCACTTCGACGTATATATCAAGGAAGGCGCCGGAGCTTTCGTCTGCGGCGAAGAGACCGCCCTGATCGCCTCCGTGGAAGGGGAGCGCGGGATGCCGCGCAGGCGTCCGCCGTTCCCGGCCCAATCGGGACTCTGGAAAAAGCCCACGAACATCAACAATGTGGAGACCTACGCCAACATCCCCTGGATCGTGCTGAACGGCGCGGGGGCCTTTGCGGCCTACGGGACCGAAAAGAGCAAGGGGACCAAGGTGTTTGCCCTTGCCGGAAAAGTCAGGCGCTCCGGGCTGGTTGAAGTCCCCATGGGGATGACGATCCGCGACGTGATCTTCCGGCTGGGCGGCGGGATCAAGAACGACAAGAAATTCAAGGCCGTCCAGCTCGGCGGACCTTCCGGCGGATGCATCCCGGAATACCTTTCGGACACCATCGTGGATTACGACTCCGTAAATGCCACCGGCGCCATCATGGGATCGGGAGGGATGGTCGTGATGGACGAGACCACCTGCATGGTGGATGTGGCGAAATTCTTCCTCGACTTCACCCGGAAGGAATCCTGCGGGAAATGCACCTTCTGCCGCATGGGCACGATGCGCATGCTGGAGATCCTCGACCGGATCACCAACGGGAAAGGCAAAGAGGGCGATATTGAGCTGCTTGAAGAGCTCTCGAACCAGATCAAGGACAATTCCCTCTGCGGGCTGGGGCAAACGGCCCCGAACCCGGTGCTTACCACCATCAAGTATTTCAGGGACGAGTATGAAGCGCATATCTTCCATAAAAAATGCCCGGCGAAAGTGTGCCGGCCGCTGCTTACCTATACGGTGAACCCGGAGACCTGCACCGGGTGCCTGGTGTGCCTGAAGAATTGCCCGGTGACCGCCATCACGGGCGAGCGCAAGAAGCCGCATTTCATTAACCAGGACATTTGCACCAAATGTGGGGTCTGCTTCTCGAAATGCAAATTCAATGCGATCATGCTTTCATAAATAAAACCATTCCTAACACTGTAACGAACTGACTCATGGCTGATTCTTTCTTCAACATCGTACTCGACGGAAATATCGTAAAAGGAACTCCCGGCGAAACCATACTGGAACTGGCGCAGCGTCACGGGATCCCTATACCCACTCTCTGCCACGACGACCGGCTCGAACCCTTCACCTCCTGCTACCTCTGCGTGGTGGAAGTGGAAGGCATGAAAGGGCACCAGCCCGCCTGCTCCACAAAAATCGCAGAAGGGATGAAGATCGTCACGATGAGCGAAGGCATCCGGAAATCGAGGAAGATGGCGCTTGAGCTGCTGCTGAGCAACCACTATGCCGACTGTCTCGGTCCCTGCACCCAGACCTGCCCGGCAGGCGTGGACGTTCAGGGCTACATCTCCCTGATCGAGAAAGGGCTTTACAGCGAAGCGGTGGCATTAATAAAAGAAACCAACCCGTTGCCGGCGATCTGCGGCCGCGTTTGCGTGCGTCCCTGCGAAGCCGAATGCCGCCGGAACCTGCTGGACGAAGGCGCCCCGGTGGGCATCGATTACCTGAAAAGGTTCGCTTCGGATGCCGACCTGGCTTCTCCGGGGAAATTCGTTCCGGAGAAAAAGCCTTCGACCGGGAAGAAGATCGCCGTCATCGGCGCCGGGCCGGGCGGACTCTCCGCCGCTTACTTCCTGCAGGTGATGGGTCACCAGGCGGATATCTTCGAAGCGGCGCCGAAATCAGGAGGATGGCTGCGTTACGGGATCCCCGAGTATCGTTTGCCGAACGACATTCTCGACCAGGAAGTGAAGAACATCACCGACCTGGGAGTCACGATCCGCTATAATAAAAAGCTGGGCGGGGATCTAAGCTACCAGGAACTTAAAGAAAAGTATGACGCCACTATTCTTACCATCGGCTCCCAGAAAGGGACCGGCGTGGGATGCGAAGGGGAGGATGCGGTTAATGTTTTCTCCGGGATCGATTTCCTGAAGAATATGGAAGTGACCGGTCAGCGGTACGATTTCAGGGGAAAGACGATCGCCGTGGTGGGTGGGGGAAACACCGCCATGGACTGCTGCCGCACCTCGATCCGCTGTCATGCCGATAAGGTTTATGTGATCTACCGGAGAACCGAGAAGGAAATGCCGGCCAATCCCATCGAGATCCATGAATCGAAGCTCGAAGGCGTGGAATACAAATTCCTGACCCTGCCCGGCAAGATCCATAAGAACGAAAAGGGCGAGGTGGAATCAATGACCTGCATCCGGATGGAGCTGGGCGAGCCTGACGCTTCGGGCCGCAGAAGGCCGGTGCCGGTGGAGGGTTCCGATTTCAACATCCAGGTGGATTATATCCTCGCGGCCATCGGCCAGAAGACCGATGTGAATTTCATCGACGATATCAATGCCCACGCGGAAGGCGGCCAGCTGAAGATCAACAAATGGGGGGATATCGATGCCGATAAGTCCACGCTGGTCACCGGCATCCCGTCGGTATTTGCCGCGGGCGACGGTGTGACGGGCCCCGCTACGATCATCGAAGCGATCGCCCAGGCGAAGATCGCGGCCAACAGCGCCCACCAGTTCGTTACGGGACTCCCGGTTCAACCGCTGAAGAAACCCTTCCTTAGCAAAAAAGAGAACTTCAAAAAGCAGGTGAAAGAAGATTATTCCGGACGGTTCGCGAAACAGCTCCGCGAGGAGATGCCTACCCTGCCGGCAGAGAAGCGTAATAATTTCAGCGAGGTTGAACTGGGCTACCAGGGGGAGGAGGTGGCGTATCATGAATCCCAGCGCTGCCTGGAGTGCGGCTGCATGGCCTTCTTCAACTGCGACCTCCAGAAATATGCCACGGAATACAACGCTTTCCAGAAGCAGTACGAAGGGGAGTTCAGGCAGTACGAGGTGGATTTCCGCCATCCGTACATAGAGATCGATAACAACAAATGCATCCTCTGCGGCCGATGCATCCGCATGTGCCGCGAGGTGGTGGGCGCCAACGCGCTCGGGTTCATCAAGCGCGGCTTTGATACGTATGTCGCGCCCAGCATGGGCAATTCGCTGACCGACACCCCTTGCGAATCGTGCGGGATGTGCATCGCCACCTGTCCCACGGGCGCCATCCTGGAGAATGTGATCTTCAAGCCGGGTCCGGTAAAAACTGAGCAGGCGGAAACGATCTGCAATTACTGCTCGGTAGGTTGCGCGATCACCCTGAACCACCGGCAAGGATTCGTGATGAGCGTGACCGGCCGCCCGGGCAACATCAACGGGAAAGGGGTGATCTGCCGCTTTCCGAAGTTCGGCTACGGTTACCTGAATGATCCGGCGAGGATCCTGAAGCCGATGGTGAAAAAGAACGGAAAATTCAGGGAGATCAGCTTCAAAGAGGCCTTCACGCTGATCCGGGAAAAGATCTCCGCCGTTAAACCGGAAGAGAATGCATTTTTTGCCGGGGCAAGGCTTTCCAACGAAGAGATGCACCTGGTGAAAAGGCTTGCGAAAGAAGCGGTCAGGACGGAACACCTGGGCAGCTTCCATTACCTGGGCAGGGGCGATCAATATCGTTTCAACGCGGAAAATAATGTCCCGTTCAAAGAGCACCGGAAAGCCGGCAAGTTCTATCTCATCGGAACCGAGATCAACCGCGACCACGCGATCCCGGGATTCATGGTGAACAACGACCGGGCGATGATGAAGGTGCCGGTCGTCCTGGTGACGGCGAAGGACCGGAATTCGATGGAGCACAAGGTGGACGAGGTGATCCGGGTGAGATCGTATTATCATTTCGTCCGGGCGGTGAACCACTGGCTGCTCACGAACCGCAGGGAGAATGCGCTGTTCCTGCGCGACCGGGTGAAAGGCTGGGAGGAATATAAAAGCCATCTTTTGAAAGAAGATTTTGAAGAGTTGCTGAAAAAGTCGGGAATGACTGACCCGGGAATGATCGCCGCCTTTGCCGACGATTATAATAAGCAGATGAATGCCGTGATCGTTTTCTCGGAAAAGGAGATCTCCGCTGCAACATCCGCCGAGCTGTTCAACCTCGCCCTGATCACCGGCAAGCTGGGCAAGACGGCCAGCGGGATCCTTTCGCTCAAGGAGAAAAACAACTCCCAGGGGATCTTCGATACAGGGATCGTTTCGCGGAACGGGAAGGACCTTCCCGAACGTCTGGGGAAAGGTGCCGTTAAAAATCTATTCATTTTCGGCGAAGACCCGGCTGGCTGTGCCGTGAACGGGGAAGCGAAGAAATGGCTGGACGGCGCATCGTTCAAGGTGGTGCAGGATTATTTCCTGACGGAGACGGCTAAATCGGCCGACCTGGTATTACCGGCATCCTTCCCTGCGGAGACCGGAGGGACCTTTACCAACACCCAGAAGATGATCCAGGAATTCGGTGCGGTGATGGAAGGCAGGATTGAAATGAACAACCTGGAACAGCTGGCGGCCCTGCTGAAGGAATTCGGGGTCCAGGCTCCTTCCGACCCGGATGCGGTGCTGAAGGAGATCATTGCCGGTCTGCCGGGCCGGGAAAAAACGGACCCGGAAGAAGCACCGGTTTATCACCTGAAAAACACCGGGAAGGATGATCCTTTCCGTATCTTTGAGTATGGCTGCGATCATCTGACGAAGAGGTTTGAAGAAGAATTTGAAGCATCATTCGTAAATCAAAAACCGTAAGTAACATGAAGTCATTTTCCACCGTTGACGACATCCTCGATTTCGCGATCAACGCCGAGCAGGAAGCCGTCGATTTTTATACGTACCTGGCCAAAACCGTAAAAGGCGAGGAGATGAAGAAGGTATTTGTTGAGTTCGCGCAGGAGGAGATGAAACACAAGGCCCGCCTCACCGGCATCAAGGAAAACCACTCCTATGAGATGCCGTTGAAAAAGATCAGGGACCTGAAGATCTCCGATTACCTGACCGATGTAAACCCTTCCCCGGACATGTCGTACCAGGAAGCCCTGATCCTGGCGATGAAGAAGGAGAAGAATGCCTTCCGGCTATACCTCATGCTCTCGGAAGAAACGAACGATCCGGCGATGAAGAACCTCTTCCTCTCGCTGGCCCAGGAAGAATCCAAGCACAAGCTCCGCTTCGAGCTGGAGTATGACGATTACATCCTCAGGGAGAATTAAGGATTAATTCAGTTCAGTATGGCTCCACGATCCCCGGTTCTGGACCCGAAGAAATACTACTTCATCGACACCCACTTCAACCTGCTGATGAAGAAGCGGATCTACCAGATCCTGCTGATCTCCAGCACCTACGATTCCTTTATGCTCGAGGAGGACGGGCGGATCGACGAGACGATCTTCATGGAGTACGTTTCGCTCAACCTCCGCTATGCGCCGCAGTTCATCAAGGTGACCACGCAGGAAGAAGCGTTCGAGGTGCTCGAGGACAAGCACATCGAGCTGGTGATCTCCATGCTGAGCATCGAAAAGACCGATACGTTCGACCTCGCCATCCGCATCAAGCAGAAATACCCGAAGATCCCCATCGTGGTGCTTACGCCGTTCTCGCGGGAAGTGAACATCAAGCTGCGCGAGCAGGACCTCACCGCCATCGACTATGTCTTCAGCTGGCTGGGCAACTCCGACATCCTGCTGGCCATCATCAAGCTGATCGAGGACCGGATGAACCTCGAACAGGACGCGAAGCAGGGAGTGCAGGCACTGCTGCTCGTGGAGGACTCGATCCGGTTCTATTCGAGCTACCTTCCGAACATCTACAAGATCCTCTTCAAGCAGTCGAAATACTTTATGACCGAAGGCCTCAACGAGCACCAGAAGATGGTGCGGATGCGGGGCCGGCCGAAGATCATCCTGGCCACCAGCTACGAGGAGGCGACGATGCTCTTCAGCAAGTACCGGAACAACCTGCTGGGGGTCATCTCGGATATCTGCTTCAAGAAGGACGGTGTTCCTGATAAAACGGCCGGGATCCAGTTCGTCAAGATGATCCGGGAGAGCGACCAGTTCATGCCGATCCTGCTGCAATCCTCGGAAGCGGCAGCCGAAGCCGTCGCGAAGGAGCTGAAAGTCGGTTTTGTGAACAAGCTCTCCAAGACGCTTTCCATCGAGCTGCGGAACTATATCAACGAGCATTTCTCGTTCGGCGATTTCGTCTTCATCGATCCCTCCAACGGCCGCGAGATCACCCGCGCCACCGACCTGAAATCCCTGCAGGACAAGATCTTCGAGATCCCCGACGAATCGCTGAAATATCACATGCAGCGGAACCAGTTCTCGAAATGGCTGAACGCCCGGGCGCTTTTCCCCATCGCCGAGCTGTTCGGGGAGGTGTCGGTGACGGAGTTCCGCGACATGGACGAAGCCAAGCGGTATATCTTCGATTCGATCACGGCCTTCCGCATCAACAAGGCGAGAGGCGTGATCGCCGAGTTCGACCGTGACCGGTACGACCAGTATCTTTCCTTTGCCCGGATCGGTCAGGGTTCTATCGGAGGGAAAGCCCGCGGACTGGCATTTCTCGACTCACTGGTGAAGCGCAACCGGCTGGCCGATAAATTCCCCGGGGTGGTCATCTCGATCCCGCGCACCGTCGTGCTCGGCACTGATATCTTCGACGACTACATGGAGGAGAACAACCTCTATGAGATCGCGCTTTCCGACCGTTCCGACAAGGATATCCTCGCGCATTTCGTGAAGGCGAGGCTGCCGTTCCGCATCCACGAGGACCTGTACACCTTCGTCTCCTGCGTGAACAACCCCATCGCCGTCCGCTCCTCCAGCCTGCTCGAGGATTCGCACTACCAGCCGTTCGCCGGGATCTATTCCACCTACATGATCCCCAACATCAGGTTCAACGAGCGGATCATGATCGAGAAGCTGAGCGAGGCGATCAAGAGCGTGTATGCCTCGGCGTTTTACAAGGACAGCAAATCGTACATGGCCGCCACGCTGAATGTGATCGACGAAGAAAAGATGGGGATCGTATTGCAGGAGGTGACGGGAAGGCAATACGGCGACCGGTTCTACCCGGCCATTTCCGGCGTGGCCCGCTCCATCAACTTTTACCCGATTGCCCCGGAGAAGCCGGAGGACGGGATCGCCAACATCGCTTTCGGTCTTGGGAAATATATCGTGGATGGCGGGGTCGGGCTGCGGTTCTCGCCGCGCTACCCGAAAAAGATCCTGCAGCTTTCCACCCCGGAGCTCGCCCTGAGCGAGTCCCAGAAAACCTTATTTGCCCTCGACCTGAGGGCGGAGAGCTTCATCCCCAACGTGGACGACACCGTCAACCTGCTCAAGCTGAAGGTCAAGGAGGTGGAAGAGGACAGCGCGCTTCGACTGGTGGCTTCCACCTTCGATTACGACAGTCACCAGCTCCAGGACGGCATGCTGGGGACCGGGAAGCGGCTGATCACCTTCTCGCAGATCCTGAACCACGGCACTTTCCCGTTGGCGGAGATCCTGCGGATGGTGCTCGACATCGGTCAGAAGGAAATGGGGAAGGCGGTCGAGATCGAATTTGCCGTGAACCTGGACCTGCCCAGGGACGAGCCGAAAGTATTCTCCCTGCTCCAGATCCGGCCCATCGTGGGCAAGAACGAATCGGTGAACCTGAACCCGGAGGAGATCCGGACGGAGGATACGCTCATCCTTTCCAAAAGCGCACTGGGCAACGGCATCATCAAGGGGATCCATGACTTCGTTTATGTGAAGCCCGAAGCCTTCGATTCCGCGAAGAACGCGGAAATTGCCACCCGGCTTGAGAATCTCAACGACCGCTTCCTCAACGAAAAGAAAAATTATATCCTGGTCGGGCCAGGCCGGTGGGGCTCCAGCGATCCCTGGCTGGGCATCCCGGTGCGCTGGCCCCAGATCTCAGCCGCCCGCGTGATCATCGAATCGGGCTTGGCCAATTACCGCATCGATCCGAGCCAGGGCACCCATTTTTTCCAGAATCTCACCTCTTTCCGCGTCGGCTATTTCACGATCAACCCGTTTTTGAAGGAAGGTCATTACGACGTGGATTTCCTCGCCTCACAGCCGGCTGCTTTCGAAGACGAATACCTGCGACACGTGCACTTTGAGGAGCCTATCCGGGTGGAGATCGATGGAAAGAAGAATATCGGGGTAATATTCAAACCCGGAATCTAACCCGGAATTTAAGACTGCCGATTTTTGATTACCGATTGTATTTGCGAGGAACAAACTTAAATTGATTCCTCTGCCGGTACCGGAATTTTCTCCTCTGCGCAGATAACCTTCAGTTTCTCCACCGACCAGGGCTTATCATAGTGGTAAAAGAACCCGAAAGGCTTCTGGAGGATCTCCGCCAGCGTAAGCGTTTCGCGCTCTTGGGCGGTCCCGAGGTGCTTTTCGATCTCTTTCCAGTCCTTGCCGCAAAGCTTCAGGGTCATGAAGGTTTCCGGCGACAGCGCTGCCAGCGACACATCCCCCAGGTCATCGGTGAGGATCTTGTTCCGGGTGCGGCTCAGGTGGCGTTCGCCGAACTCCGACAGCACCTGCATGTATTTTTCGAACAGGATATGCTCGTTCAGCAGGAAGACGATCTCCGCGGGTTCAAACGCTTTCCAGAAACTTACCGGGTGAGGCTGGCAGAGGAACCTGCCCAGCATGAAAGCCCCGGCATTGAATCCCTTGATCTTCGATTTATGGCAGATCCGGACGATATTCTTGAAGAAGGTGATCTTCCGGTCGGTGGTGAGCAGGCTGTAGATCTTGTGCTGGTCGTTGTGCGAGCCCAGCCCGCTCTTGAGGATCTCGCTGAAATAATAATAGGCATGCGCGTCGAACCAGCCGTTCACATACTCCCTCGCTTTCTCCGGGAGCTGATCGTAGTCATTCCGGATCAGCTT
>DATJQF010000085.1:0-6674 GCA_035505995.1 Bacteroidales bacterium | reverse complement strand
CAGTTCGTCGGAGGAGATCTTCGGGGTGCTGATCTTGAATTTGTTGTCGATGAGGAGGTATTCGTTTTTCTTCAGGGGTTTTGTGACATTGCAGGCGTTGAACAGCCACAAGGCGACCCCCGCCAACAATACACCTATTTTGATTCTGGAACCCAACTAGCCTCTACTTTGCAGCAAGGCAAAGGTAGTTATTAAAATTCTTTATTCCCGGGTCCCGTCGGCGGGAAAGGGTTGCCGTTAGTTCTTGACGAACTTCAGGGTGATCGTTTCGCCATTGATTTTCAGCGCCTCCAGGAAGTACAGGCCTGAAGAAAGCTCCCCGATGCTTATTTTCTGGATCATATTCCCGCTGGCCGGGGTAGTGCTCACCAGCCGGCCGGTCAGATCATAGATCTGCAGGGATTCAAGGGTGCCGGCCTGACCGGTCTTCACCCAGATGGCTTCCGCAGCGGGATTGGGATAGACCGAAATGTCCCCGGTGCCGTTAGTTTCCCGGATGCCGGTCGTATTGAGGATCGTATTCAGGGTCGTGTTCGTTTTGACCGGTGCATTGAAATCAAAAAAGATATCCGCGTTGTTCCTGATCTGGGTGCCGGTGGCCAGGTTCGGTTTTTGTTTGATGGAATAAGTCACCATCCCGTTGCTGTTCACTTCATTGTCCGCCTCCCAGTCAAGATGGATATGGCTGAAGGTCAGCGTGAGCACTCCGTTCTCGGAAACGTCGGCTGTGTAAGAATGCGTGGAATAACCCGGCCGGAGAGTGGTCCGGTCGAGGTTCGGATCGAGAGTGTCTTTGATCACCACGTTTTCGGCGTACCAGGTACCGGTGTTCTGGAACCGGATCACATAATCCAGGACGGAATCATTCACGCTGATAGTCCCTTCCGGCCCGGTTCCTTTCGGGAGGACCTCCTTGTCGTTGGGATCCAGCGAACCCACCACGGTCGTCGAGAAGTTATTCACGTTATTCCAGGGCGTATAATCGTTCAGCCAGTTGGTGATGGGAGGCTCATACGCCACTATATCCTCGAAATTCAGCGTGGTACCCAGCGGGATATTCGTTGGGACGGCTGCGTAGGTATTGATGATCCCGAGGGAGCCGCCGGGCGACAGGGAGATCGGGACAGTGCTATTCTCATACCAGGGCGCGGTGATCGGGTATAACGGGACCGGAGCGGAGGACCAGGCCAGCAGCTGTTCTTCCGGGTCGTAATCCAGCAGGATATCCGGTTCGCTGACCGTTCCGTCATTCTCCACGATCATCCGCTGGTAATAGGGGAATCCCGGGACCGCGTAGTTAATATTGTCGGTCACGATATGAACGTCGCGGATCGGATTATAGATGTTGTAAAAGTCATGGGTGATCACGCATCCCGAAGCGGCCGTCACGTTGACCGGAGCCGGATCATTATCGGGACATCCGGGGGTAAGCGGGTAGATATACTGAACCACCTCGGAGAGCGTGTAGGAACCGGAGGGTACGAGGAAGGAATAGTGACCGGCGGCATCCGTATAGGTATATCCGAAGGGCGCCAGGTGCACCTGGATGTGCTGGATGCCGATTTCCCCGGCATCTGCGGTGCAATTGGCATTCTCGTCAAAATAAACGGTGCCCTCGACGGTGCAGTAGCAAGCATCGCTGGTGCCGCTGTTCCCCACCACGCAGAAAGTGGATGTAGTGCACCCGGCCGCATCCGTCACATAGGAATAATAATTTCCCGGGGACAGGTTCGTGGCCGGGTTACCGAAAGCCCCGTTCGACCAGTGGTAGGTGTAAGGAGGAGTTCCGCCGCTGGGCACCGCAAACAGGCTGCCGTCGGAAGCATACAGGCAGGTAGCCGGCGTGGAGCTGATCCCCACATACACGGGGCTGGTCGATTCCACATAGGTGTACTTGGTCACGGAACAACTGTTGGCATCGGTAATGGTGCAATGATAAGATCCGGGAGAAAGGCTGGAAATGGAGGGGGTGGTGGCCCCATTGTTCCATTGATAGGTGAACGGACTAACCCCCGAGCAACTTACCCCGGCAGACCCGGTATTGGCGGGACAGATCGCATTGGTGGAGTATATGGAAGCACTGATGACGCTCATCGGAGGAATCGACGCCCAGCCGGTGCGGATGCAGCCTACCGCATCGGTTACGGTGAAGTAATAGTTCCCGGGCGGAAGATCGGACGCGGTAGTGCCGTTCTGGACCGGGTATGTATTCCAGACCACCGTATAGGGAGGAGTGCCTCCGTTGACGGTCAGGGTGGCGCTTCCGGTAGGAGCCGTGCAGGAACTTGGCGTTGTGCTGTAGGTCACGGCGATGGGGGTGGAACTGGTCAGGCCGATACCGGATGTCCCGAAACAGCCGTTAACATCGGTGGCGATGACGCTGTAATACTCTCCCCCGCTGAGATTAATGGCTTCCTGGGTGGTTTCCCCGTTACTCCATAAATAGGTATAAGGATTCACGCCTCCCGAACCGAATGCCATCACTTTCCCGTTATTATCCAGGCAGGTGGGATATTGCGTCACCACCAGGTTGACCGGGATCGTAACCGCCTGCCCGACATAGGTATAGAGTTCCGTATAACACCCGATCGCATCGGTAACCCGTACCTGGTACTCCCCGGCATGAAGACCGGTGATGGCAGGTGTGGTCGCTCCGTTCGACCAGAGGTAGGAATAGGGCGGGGTCCCGCCGGTAAGGTTGGTAACCGTGGCAGTCCCATTGGTGCAGTTGGCCAGGGTGGTCGTAACATTGAACGAGATGGATGAGAGGTTCGCAATATAAAGATTGGAGTCCTGATAGACATAACACCCGTCATGAAAAACCTTGGCGCGATAATCCCCGGCAAAAAGATCCATCGGATTCCCCGTGCCGACATAGGTGCCCGGAAAAGGTGTTGATTTATCATACCAGTCTACATAATCAGGCGCATTGCCGCTGTTGATCGTGATGGAGGCGCTTCCCGGGTTCGGGCAGACGGCCGGAGAAGATTGGGGGACGTCCACATAGAAGGGAAGGGTCATCCCGGTGTTCAGGTAGAGGTAATGGTTGTAATTGTCGGTGATATAAACGTAGTAGCACATCTCGATCCCGTAAAAAGTATCCGTGAAACCGTTGATGTCGTGCTGGGTATTATACGGGTCCCCATACTGGAAAGTCAGCGGCGGGGTCATCCCCGAGGTGATGGTGGTCTGAAGGATCCCGTTGCCGTTGCAGGGCTGCTGAATGACCGTACAGTAACCGGTCTGCGCAAGTACATGGGAGAAATTCGTTTGGAGCAGGATCATGGCAAGGAAGAAGATGACCCTCCCGGCGAAACAGTAAAGGTTCGTTTTCATAGAATGAACTTTAAGTTGGAGATAATGGGACACTATATACTAATATATGACAGACATCAGGAGTAAAGAATAGTTGTCTGTTGCATATAATAATGATCCCGGGTTCAACCGTGAGGGTAAATACGGAAAGAAAAAAAATGATGACTACGGGAGATTTATTCCCGTATGGATAAAAATAAAAAGATCGAAATACAGGGGGAATTATCCTCCGGACCGGCCGGTCATCAATCCCTTTTGATCTTCCAGATCGGGGGAGTTCCCAGCTGACCGTAAAAAGTCTTTTTCTGGTTCGGCTGGATAGTCTCATTCGAACCATCCCAGCTCACAGCGCCCTGGGGAAATTCATAGACGACTGTCTTGGCAATCGTTGCAATGCCATTGGCATCAACTGCAACGGCGATTTTCTGGATTTCATTCATGATTTTGGGTTTGGGGGAGTGGGAACTACTGGACTCGAACCAGTGGCCTCCTGCTTGTAAGGCAGGCGCTCTGAACCAACTGAGCTAAGCTCCCTGAAAACCGCACTGAAGTGCAGGACCAATTTCCTGTCTTGCCTCTGGTTTCAGCCGGAGGGGATGGCAAAATTAAGAATTTATTCCTATTTTGGCAGCAGCCCGAAGAAACTTTTAATAGTCCGGTGAAACCGGTGGATGCTTTTCACGGGATCGGCCCACATCAGGATGCACTGGCCGGATACCAGCTCGAGGCCGCTTGCGGCAGCATATTCCAGGGACTCTTGGGTGTCCGACATCTGCTGGATCCAGATATTGCGGATTCCTTTGCGGACCGCTTCCCGCAGCACTCCGTCGGTTTCCCTCTTATGCGTGACGATGAGCAGTCGGTCAGTCCCTTCCGGCAGGCTCTCAATGCTTTTGTAACAGGGGACCGTGTCGATCATTTCGGCATTCGGATTGACCGGAACCACATCAAATCCTTTCTGCCTGAGCTCGTTGAACACCGTGTACCCGAATTTTTTAGGATCACGAGATACACCTGCAATCGCCAGCTTTTTAGGAGCCAGGAACCGGTCGATGGATTTTCTTGAAGTTTTCATAATCACTTAGGAGGGGTTTTTGGTGAATTCTGTCCGGGGCGGCTGGAACCGTTCCGGATGAAGTCCGGTCTTGTCCTTGTAGAAGTCATGGATGAACGCCATGTCTTTTTCGTAATCCCCGGTGGGATAGAGGAGCGGACCGATGCCGCCCGTCTTGTTGCGGTAGTCGAGATACGCCAGGGCGACCGGCACCCCGGCTTCCCGGGCGATCAGGTAGAATCCTTTTTTCCACTGCCTGACTTTTTTCCGGGTTCCTTCGGGCGTGATCACCACCACCAGCGACGGGAACCGTCTGAAATAATCCGCCGCCTGGTCCACCAGGTTGTTCTTTTCCCCGCGGGCCACCGGGATGCCTCCCAGGAGCTTCAGGAAAGGTCCGAGCGGGAAATAGAACACTTCTTTCTTGATCAGCACTTTGATCTTGACATGGGAGGCCCAGAAGGTCAGCCGCCCGATCACAAAGTCCCAGTAGCTCGTGTGCGGGGCGACGATCAGGACCGCCTTGCGGACCCCTTCCGGGAGCTTCCCGCTGGTGTGCCAGCCGAACAGGCGGAGGACGAACGATGACAGCCGGGCTAGCATGAGAGGTCGAGGTCAGGAGGGATATAATTTTCTTCCGACAGGCAGACGGCGGAGGCGAACCGGGTTCCCTGCTTCAGGATCGTCCGCCAGGTCTCTTCCGTCATACCGGCGAGGGTCTCAGCGGCGATTCGCTCCTTCAGCAGCTCATGGACGATGCCGGCATTGAACGCATCCCCGGCGCCGATGGTGCTGACGGGTTCGATTTCAGGAACCTTCATCGAAAAGCTCATTTCCGGCGACCGGAATTCCACGACGGCCTTATTTTTAGTATAGATCATGATACGGCACCCTGCCCTGGCAACGAAACTATAGGCTTCCTTTGCATCCCCGGCTCCAAAAATAGTATGAAAATCTTCATCGGAGCCACGCACGAGGTGGGAGAGGGAGAGGTTCTCCAGGATGCGGGGCATCACCCGGCCCAGCTCATGTTCGTGGGGCGACCGGAAATTCGGATCGTAGATAAGGATCGCTCCGTTCGCCCGTGCAGTATTCAGGAACCGGACCAGCTCCTCCCGCGGCTCATCCTCCAGTGAATAAAATGACCCGAACAGAACGATATCCCCTTTCCCCGGGGTAATAGGGAAGGTGAACCTCCTGCCTCTTTTTTCCTCCTTATAAAAATTGTAGGTGGCATTGGCTGTTCCGTCCAGCGTGGCTATGGCCAGGATCGTCTTCGCATCCCCGCTGCTGGTCGGTACAAGCTCAACCTCATTATCCTTCAGGAAATCCCGGATCATCCTTCCGGGGGCATCGGTCCCTGTTTCCGATAAAAGGACCACCCGGTCACCGGCCCTTCCAAGGGATACGGCGGAGTTCAGCATGGAGCCGCCCGGACAGGCGCTCAGGAGCCTGCCGTCCCGGAACACAATGTCCAGGACCGTTTCGCCGATGGCAATTACCTTTCCGGCCATGGGGGTATGATATCACTCGACATCGAGATCCAGCTTTTCCCGGAGGTCAAGCAGGGAAGGATTTTTCTCGGCCATCCGGTCGAACTTTTCCCGGTTGGTGTAAGGCTTGTTGCCGCGGGGGATCGCAGCGATCACCGTTTGCATCGTGATCCGGTAGTTGTTCAGGGTCTTCCAGAGATGCTCCAGCAGTTCAGGCTTCTTGCGGTTCAGCTCTTCTTCGAGCAACTTGTTATCGGTGCAGAACTCGATCACGAACTCTTCCTTCAATACGGGGCGGTATTTCTTCAGTGTGCTGTACAGGTGGGGAGAACCTTTCTGAAGGGTCTCGCTGAACTGATCCCAGGCCGCTTCCAGCTCTTCCTGTGAAAAGACCGCTGCCGGGCGGTAGGCCTCGGCCGGCTGTTCAGCCAGGGAAGCTGACGGGTCTTCTTGTTTATCTTTCTGCTCTTTGGCTCCTTTGATGGAGATAGTACCTCCGTAAGATTTTCCTTCTTTCGGTTTAACGGGGACCTCAGGTCCGGTAGCAGCCGGTGCAGCATCCGGTTTCTTCTCCTTCGGAATGGATTTGGGGACTGCAGGAGGAATTATTGACGGTGAAGGTTGGACAGTAGCCTGTCCTGCCAGCTGGCACATCTGCATGACCGCCAGCTCGAGATGCAGCCGCTTGTTATTGCTGATCTTGTAATTCAGATCGCACCGGTTGTTGATATCGAGCAGCTTTAAAAGATAATCCGTCTGGCACAACGAGGCCTGCTGCCGGTAGCGTTCCCGGATGGCAGGAGCCGTTTCCA
>DATJQF010000084.1:0-7573 GCA_035505995.1 Bacteroidales bacterium | reverse complement strand
GGCCAGCTCCGTGAGGTCCCAGTCGGTCCACGTCTGCCAGTTGCTTCCGTCGCCCGCCGAGAAACCCGAGTGGGCCGTGCAGGTGAATCCTTCGTCGGTCATGGGTCCGTAAAGGAACTCAAAGGTGCCGTCGGGATGCAGGCGAAGGGCAAAATTATTTTCGGAAAAATTCTCATATCCCGTCAGGGGCAGTTTCCAGCGGATGGTCACGGCGGAGGGGGACGTTGCCGCCCATATCCGGGTGGCCTGGGGATCGACCGAGAAGTTGATGTTAAAGGCCGGGCTGATCACCTTGTTGCTCCGGATCATTCCTTCTTCATCGGTGGTATAAGGATACGGGAGCATCTGCGGATCGAAGGAAATGAAACCATACGCATTCACCCAGAGGGTATCATACTTCATCCCGTTGAACGGAAAGCTGAATGGCAGGGCGACCTTCGCATAAGGGATATAGAGGCTGAAGGGATGCAATACCTGTCCGGAGCCGGCCGGAAAGGCGGAATCGGTCTGCATTTTAGTTACCGGCGTGACCAGCGACCACGAATACGGCGGCGTTCCGCCCGAGGCCTGCAATGTGAAATCATAGGCCTGTCCCGGCGAGAAGGCAGGCAGTGAGGCGGTCTGAACCTGTACTTTATCAAAATTCACCGTCCCGGTCGCGGAGGCGAAGGTGGTCCCGTTATTCACGACCGGGATGCCGGTTCGCGGACAAACGAATTCCTTTGTTGCCCCTGAGTAATCCAGGAAGGAAAGATTGTTCAGCGTTCCGTGCCCGCTGTTGTCAGAATCCCGTTCCTCCACGGTCAGAAATAACCTTGAAAGCTTTCCCGGTTCGGCATAGCTCAGCAAGGGGGTGAGATCCAGGCCGAACTCCAGCCGGGAGCCGGAGGAATCGAAACCGGTCATCGGATAGGGGCCTCCCTGGAAGGCGAAGACCGGGAATTCCCCGACATGCTGCGGGATCTGTTGGGCCGTATCGGTGGAGATCCCCGCCCGGATCCGGATCCTGTCCCGGTAGTTATAATCCAGGTTGACTTTCGCCGTCAGCAGAGGTTCATAATCAGAATCCGGCTCCAGGACATAAACGCAATGATTCCAGACGCCGTAGTCCGGGATCCAGTTCCCGGAACCATTGTCATAATCCAGCGCCAGGGCCCGGTACATCGCATAGAAGAAACCCTGGTCGCCCCACCAGGAACCGTATGAGTTTGCGATCAGGTACGCTCCGATCTCATGGTCTTTCAGGTCCACGATGCCGTCGCCGTTGATGTCGAGATCGTTCGTGAACCTGCCGTCGCCGTTGAGGTCGTAGCGCACCGAATCGTTGTATCCCACGATGGTCATCCCGTGCGTGGCATCGGGATAGAAGGCGATCAGGAGGTTCTTGCCTTCCTCCGGCAGCCCGGCAGGGATGATCTTCATGGATTGCGCGGTAAACCCGGCAGAGGCACTGTAGCAGGCGACTCCCCCCGCCGGCGACCCGTCGAGATGATCGTAAAGCCAGTTCTTCAGGGTGAGCAGCCCTTCCTCCGTATTGACCGGGATCGAAAAGACCTGTCTCAGCCGGTTATGCATCCCGCGATAATATTTATCATAGCCCGTCATCCAGCCGGTATTGCCGGCCATCGTATCGGGTCCGAAATCCGCCAGGTCCGGGATCCCCTGTTCCCGGATCACTTCCCAGCTGTAAAAATAGCTGACCCCCTTGTACTGATCCCCGTCATTCATAAAGGTCCAGGTGTAGTGGGCCGGGTACCGGTTACCATCGGTATTGCCCGGTGCATTCCGGAGACGGTTGATCTCATAGGCAAACGGATAGGACACGCCGGCATACTGCTGGCAGGTAAAAAACATATGCTGGTCGAATATCCCCGGGAAATACTGGTTTTCCGCGTTGTTCACATAGGGAGGCAGGGTCGATTTCAACTGGCCGGGAAGTATCTTCAGTGGGGGAATCCGGGTTGCCTGAACGGAATCGTATAAGCGCATGGTGCGCGGGTAGTAACCTCCGTTCTCCGTGACAGGCTTTTGCTGCCCGGTGGCATGCAGCGTGAAAAAAAGTATGACGAGAATGCCGGGTATTTGCTTTTTCATACGAAGTAAGCAAAGATACCAAAAACCCGGGATCCTTTTAAGAACAGACTTTTACAGCGGGATGTTCCCGTGCTTTTTCGGCGGATTGGTCCGGCTCTTGTTCCGGGTGAGCTCCAGCGCCTGGATCAGCTTCGTACGGGTTTGTTTCGGGTAGATGATCTCGTCGACATATCCGAGCTCGGCGGCTTTGTAAGGGTTGGCGAAGGTCTTCCGGTAATCGTCCACGGCCCGGGCCCGCTCGTCATCCTGCAATTTCCCCTTGTGGATGATATTCACGGCTCCTTCCGGACCCATTACGGCGATCTCGGCTGTCGGGAAGACATAATTCACATCTCCCCCGATATGCTTGCTCGACATCACGCAATAGGCGCCCCCGTATGCTTTCCGGGTGATCACGGTGATCTTGGGAACCGTGGCTTCGCAGAAGGCATACAATAATTTGGCCCCGTGCTTGATGATGCCCCCGAATTCCTGGTTGGTTCCCGGCAGGAACCCCGGGACATCCTCGAACGTCACCAGCGGTATGTTGAAGCAATCGCAGAACCTCACGAACCGGGCTCCCTTGATCGAGGAGTTGATGTCGAGCACCCCGGCCAGGTTGGCGGGCTGGTTGGCGACCACCCCCACCGGGCGGCCTCCCAGCCTGGCAAAGCCGGTGAGGATGTTCTGTGCATAATGCGGCATGACCTCGAAGAAATTATGATTGTCGACCACGGTCGTGATCAGTTCCTTCATGTCGTACGGCTTGTTCGGGTCGGCGGGAACGAGGGTCTGCAGCTTTTCATCCTGTCGCATGATATCGTCGGTGCAGGGCTGCACCGGCGGGTCTTCCATGTTGTTCGAAGGAATGAAGCTCATCAGCTCGCGGATCATCAGGATCAGCTGTTCGTCGCTGTCGGCGGCGAAATGAGCGACCCCGCTCCGGGCATTATGGGTCATGGCGCCCCCCAGCTCGTTCATGGTCACTTCCTCGTGGGTCACGGTCTTGATGACTTCCGGGCCCGTGACGAACATGTAGCTGGTATCCTTTACCATGAAAATAAAATCGGTGATGGCGGGAGAATACACCGCCCCTCCCGCACAGGGCCCCATGATCGCGGAGATCTGCGGCACCACCCCGGAGGCCATTACGTTGCGGTAGAAGATATCGGCGTACCCGGCCAGGCTTTCCACGCCTTCCTGGATCCTCGCTCCGCCCGAATCGTTCAGCCCGATGATCGGCGCTCCCATCCGCATAGCCATGTCCATTACCTTCACTACCTTGTCGGCATTGGCCCGGCTCATGGTTCCCCCGAAGACCGTGAAATCCTGTGCGAAGACAAACACCAACCGCCCGTCCACCTTGCCGTAACCGGTCACTATGCCGTCGCCGTAGATCCGCTGTTTGTTCATCCCGAAATCGTGACAGCGGTGGGTAACGAGCTTATCCAGCTCCATGAAGGTATTGGCATCCAGCAGGGCCCGGATCCGCTCCCTTGCCGTTTTCCTTCCCGCCTTATGTTGCTTCTCTATTTTCTCCTCTCCTCCCCCTACTTCCGCTTTGCGGTTCCGCTCTTCAAATTGGCTGTAACTTTCTTCCAGTGTAAGCATACCCTCATTTTTCGTTCGCTACTCTAATTTGATCAATAACTGGTGGGCATTCACGGTGTCGCCTTCCCTGACGAGGATCTCCTGCACGGTGCGGTCGGCGGTGGCCTTGAACTCGCTCTGCATCTTCATCGCCTCCACGACGATCAGCGTTTGACCGGCTGTCACCTTGTCTCCCGGCGCCACCGGGATCTTCACCACTTTCCCGGGCATCGGCGAGGCGATGTTCAGCTCCCCTTCCAGCTCGGCGCCTTTCATCCGGCTCTGCTGGTATTTCGCTTCCGCATCGATGATCTTCACATGGAACGACCGGGTGTGGGTGTTCACGATATAGCTTTTCGGGTTCTCGTTCTCGATGAGTTCCAGGTTGTAGGAATGCCCGTTATACAGGATGGAATACACGCCGTCCTCGACCATGATGATATCGAGGTCGTATTTGTTGTCGTCGACGGCGATCAGGGCCTTGCTGCCGACGCGGTTCAGCAAGTCGATCTTTGCCGTCCGCTCCTCCAGGGTGATTTCATACGCCATAGCCGCTCTCTTTTACAAACGCAACACACTTCTTTTCCTTCCGAAATCCTTCCACGTGGAAGCCAGCTCTTCGGTGAGCACCGGCGGCTGGATCTTCCCGATCTTGTCCAGGTAATCCACGAAGCAGGCGATCAGGGCCATATCCTCGCACTCGATCCCGCAGGGCCACGGGGTGAAGAGCTTGTCGGCATTTTTTTCGATGAAATGCGTATTGTACGTACCCTCCACAAAATCAGGCACATCCATGATCCGCTCCAGGAACTTGATATTGGTCTTCACCCCGGTGATCTTGTACTCATACAGCGCCCTTCTCATCCGGGCGATGCTCTCCTGGCGGGTCTTCCCCCAGGAGATCAGCTTGGAGATCAGCGGGTCGTAGTAGATCGGGATCTCGTACCCTTCGTACACGTAACCGTCGTACCGGACACCCAGCCCGAGCGGCTCGGTGATATGCTTGACCACCCCCGGCTGGGGCATGAAGTTCTTGTCGGTGTCCTCGGCATAGATCCGGCATTGGATCGCATGACCGTTCTGCTTCAGCTCATCCTGCTTCAGGGTGAGCGGCAGCCCGTTGGCAATATGGATCTGCTCCTTCACGAGGTCCACGCCCACCACCCTCTCGGTGATCGGGTGCTCCACCTGGAGGCGGGTGTTCATCTCGAGGAAATAATAATCGAGGCGGTCGTTCACGATAAACTCGATCGTGCCGGCCCCTTCATAGTTCACCGCCCGCGCGGCCGCCACGGCGAATTTCCCCATCTCCTCCCGGATCGCGGGGTTCATCAGCGGGGAGGGGGTCTCCTCGATCACTTTCTGGTGCCGGCGCTGGATGGAGCATTCCCGCTCGAAGAGGTGGATGACATTCCCGTGCCGGTCGGCCAGGATCTGGAATTCGATATGGTGCGGGGATTCGATGTATTTTTCGATATAGACGGAATCATCGCCGAAGGCATTCAGCGCTTCCGATTTTGCCCGGCGGAAAAACGGGGCCAGCTCCTCGTTCTTCTTCACCAGCCGCATCCCTTTCCCGCCTCCGCCGGCCGATGCCTTGATCATGACCGGCAATCCGATCTCCTTCACGATCGCTTTGGCATGGTTTTCATCCGTGATCTTTTCCATGGTTCCGGGAACCACCGGCACGCCGGCTTTCTGCATCGTTTGCCGGGCAGTGATCTTGTCGCCCATGGCGGAAATCGAATAGGCGGAAGGACCGATGAAAATGATCCCTTCTTCGCGGCAACGCTCGGAGAAGCGCGGATTCTCCGACAGGAATCCATATCCCGGATGGATAGCGTCGGCTCCCGATTTTTTCGCTGCCTGGATGATCGCATCCATGTTCAGGTAGCTTTCCCGGGAAGGCGACGGACCGATATAATACGCTTCATCGGCATACCGGACATGCATCGCTTTCCGGTCCGCATCGGAATAAACCCCGACGGTCACCAGGCCCAGCTCCCGGCAGGAACGCATGACCCGCACCGCGATCTCCCCGCGGTTGGCAACCAGTACTTTTTTTATCATCAATGCCTGATTTGCAAGTTTCCGGTCGGTTTTACCGGTTTATCAGAACGAAAGTAAGACATTTTCTCCTAAATACGTTCATAAAAATAAATATGTACGTATTTTTACTATCTGAAATATACTACTTAACAGGCTGTATCAGAATTTTTTCCGAAATTTGATCCGGGGAATGCATATGTGGCGCTATCTGATTTTTATCCTTCTTTTCCCGGTGTTCTACCCTTCTTCCTGTCACCGGGCGGAACCCGCAAAAAGTCAGGGACCAGTCCGTTCGGCTCTTGTTAAACCCGCTCCCATCCTTACCCCCCTCGACTCGCTGCAGCTGGCCCTGGATTCCCTGAAGCGGGATACGGCCCTGGTTCATGCTTCCCTGGCATGGGACATCCTGGATTATTCGAAAGGTAATGCGGTCCCGGTATCGTCGTTCAACGAGGAGCTGAGCCTGGTGCCGGCGTCCACCATCAAGATCCTGACCACCGGGGCCGCCCTGGAGATCCTGGGAGAGAAAGCCGCCTTCCGGACCGCCCTGCAGTACGACGGCGTGATCGGGAATCACAAGCTGACGGGGAACCTGTATATCCGCGGAGGAGGCGATCCTACCTTCGGATCGGACGCGACCCTCGACCGGTGGGTAAAGGCGGTGGCGGACCTTGGCATCGATACGATCGAAGGCAGCGTGATCGGGGATGCGCGGATCTTCTCGAGGGTGACGATCCCGCTCACCTGGACCTGGGGAGAGCTGCAGCTCCCGTATAGTGCACCGGCCAGCGGGTTGAGCTTTAACGGGAATGTTTATTCAGGGACTTCCGACCGCGGTGAAACGAAGAAATTCAGTCCGGATACCGGCAAAATCAAGCCGTTTCTTCCTCAGGCCGCCTTCCGGAATGATGTATCGGACGCCGAAGAGCCGGAAGCGGAAACCTATGTCGTGGGCGACCCTTACAGCTATTCCTTCCTGATCCAGGGGACCGTCCTGCAGGGACAAAGCTTCTTCCCCTATGCCGGGGTTATTCCCGATCCTCCCTATATCGCGGCGCTGGAGCTGAAGAACCGCCTGGCCGGGAAGGGGATCTTTGTGACCGGCGACGCCCTGGATCTCTATGAAGCGGATTCGGCGGTACTGGCCACGGTGCAAAAGACGCAGACCGATCTTGCCTATGCCTGGTCGCCCCCGGTAGCCACCCTGGTGACCCTCACCAATCTTTACAGCAATAATTTCTTTGCGGAACATCTCCTGAAGCAGATCGGGCTTAAGAAATACAAATACGGCAGCTCGGAGGCGGGGTGCCGGGCCGTTTCGCTGTTCTGGAAATCGAAAAATCTCAATACCGACGGACTCTTCCTTTTCGACGGCTGCGGGATCTCGAGGTACGATGCGGTCACTGCCCGCCAGATGGCGGAAGCCCTTTTTTATATGACCACCTCCCCGGAGTTCACCACGTTTTACAATTCCCTTCCCCTGGCAGGGGTATCGGGGACGCTGGCCCATGCTTTCCAGGGAACGGCGGCTGCGGGAAACATCCGGGCGAAGACCGGCACCATCTCGCGGGTAAAAAGCTATGCCGGGTATATCCGGACCCGTTCCGGGAAGCGGCTTATTTTCTCCCTCCTGCTGAATAATTTCACCTGCCGCCAGGACCAGGTGAAGCAGAAGCTGGAGCGGATCCTGCTGAAAATGGTATCGCTCTGATCCATATGTGTTATTCCCGGGAATTTTTCATCTTTGTACCCCCTTTCTCAACACGATGAAAAAATTCCTTCAGATCCTCCTTTTCCTCTCAGCCCTGCTGTACATGCCACTTTCCTGCACCGGACCGGTCCACCGGGACGTAAGTTCCCT
>DATJQF010000083.1:0-3483 GCA_035505995.1 Bacteroidales bacterium | reverse complement strand
ACATAGGTCAGACGCTCCGGTCGCCCCATGTCCATGATAATGACAAGCCCGGCCACTGCCGCAAATCCGACGGCGATAATTTCCGCGATCCGGGTAATCGGCTGGATCCATTTGATCCCGATCAGTCCGAGCACGGCGCTGATGAGCATTCCGATCAGCGAGGTGGCGACAAAAAAGACAAAATTGGCAAGGTAGAGGCCCCAGGAAACATAGTCACGGATCCCGGCCACACCGAGACCGTACCGCAGCTGGAGCGTGTACGCATAGAAGCAGGCCGCCAATCCTGCTGTCAGAAAGGCCATCCACAGCAAAAACCCTTTGCTGACACGAATATGCCGGGTAAGATCGGCGGTTATTTTTTCAAAAGTAAATGTCTGTCCATCCATTCCTTTTACACTTTATCAGGTTGTTTATCGGTAGCCGGTTCAAAGGGGAAAAGCCGGTTTTTGGGAGGCAGGTAATATACTCTCGGCTTGGTTCCCAGTTCGGGCATCAGCTGGAATGCCCCGTTATCACGGAGCAGTTCGCTTAACCGCACCGTTTCATGGGTTGTCCCGTTGGTGACGGCATCTTCATTTTCATCTCCAAAATAGTACACGCTGTTAGGGCAGGCCGAAACGCAGTAAGGCAGTTTCCCTTCCCTGATATGGTCGGCGCTGAACAGGCATTTGGACACTGTTCCTTTCCGCTGTGGAACATTCAGCTCGACATTATAGGTCTGGTCCTTGTATTTATCGGCATCCCGCGGCTCAAACCAGTTGAATATCCTCGCGGAGTAAGGACAGGCTGCAATGCAAAACCGGCATCCGATGCAGCGCTCGTTATCGATCAGGACGATCCCGTCCGGGCGTTTATAGGTTGCATCCACGGGGCAAACGGAGACACAGGGCGGATTATCGCAGTGCTGGCAGTGCTTGGGCATATTGTACGGGGCCGTTTTAGGGGAATCCTGCATCTGGAGGGTGTTCATGTGGTATTGTTCGGGACGGAGCTGATGTGCCTCCTGGCAGGCTGCAATACACCGCCGTGCGTTCCTGCATCTTGCCAGATCCACGACGAGCACCCATCTTCTTCCCGGGATCCCCTCGCGGCCTCTTGCCAGCATCTGGTCTTCCGGGGATTTCTCCAGATATTTCATCTCCAGGGAATCCACTTCCACCAGCTTGTTGTCCTGGGTCAGTAAAATATGGGATTGACCGCTCGCCTCTTTTTTATTTTCAAAGATCTTTCCCGTATATAAGGCGGCAGCCCCGGTGGCGATGCCAGCCCCAAACAGCCCGAGATTCTTCATGAATTCCCTCCGGGAGGTGGATTTGGGTGCTTTTTTTTCAGGAGGAGTTCCTCCGTTTGATATGTTCTGTTCCTGGTCCTGGGGTTCTTCCATACACTGATATTTAGGCTCCTGCCATATATGCAAATATAAATAATTCCAGGGAGGTAAAAAAGGCAAAAAAAATATTTATCGCCTTACCAATTTTTTTCACACTTCAGGTCGATCTCCGGTATGGACAGCTGTTCGTCGCAGCAAAAAGCCTTTCCCTGCTGGTGCTCAGAACAGAAACTGATGCGGCGGTAAGCAATCCGCTGGATATTCAGCAGGTGCCTGACGGAAATATTATCGGTGGTGAAATTCTTCCCTCCCGATCCGCAGGCGAGGGTCATCGAAGGCGTGAGGCTGTTATACAGTCCCCCGAGGGCTCCCTGGGAGGAAGGGGTGTTCACCACGATGCGGCCGGCATTAAGCGCCTGGGCGAATTGACGGATCTTGGCATCGTCCTGGGAAAAGATGCTGACGGTATGTCCCAGACCGCCGTGTTCATTGATCTTCCGGCACATCGCAATGCCTTCTTCGAAATTCTCCACCCGGTAAAAAGCGAGGATGGGAGCCAGGATCTCAAGGGAAAGAGGCCATCGGATCCCTATCTGGTCATTTTCCAGGGGCGCGATCAGCAGACGGGTTTCCGGGGGGACGGAAATCCCTGCCATATCAGCAATCACCGTCGCCGGTTTCCCGATCACCTCCGGACTCATGGATTGCGCCGACTGGCTGAAAGCGATCTTGCTTACTTTCTCTGCCTGGGAAGGATCCATGAACCAGGCTCCCCTCTGCTGGAACTCCCCGGTCACCAGGCTGGCGTTGAATTTCGAAACCACTACCGCCTGTTCGCTGGCACAGATCGTTCCATTATCGAAAAGCTTGGACAACAGGATCTGGTCTACGGCAAACCGGACATCCGCGCTTTTCCCGATATATACCGGCACATTCCCCGGCCCCACCCCGATCACCGGGTTTCCCGACCGGTAGGCAGCCCTGACCAGGCTCACGGAACCGGTCGCCAGGACCAGGGCAATCCTTTTATGTCCCATGAGCTGCAGGACCTGGTCTCGGGAAGCCCGGGGGATCCATTGAATGCAGTCCTCCGGGGCACCGGCTTCCAACGCTGCCTGGTAACAGATCCTGGCGGCTTCCACCGTACATTTCCTCGCTGACCCGTGCGGATAGATGATAATCGGGTTACGGCTCTTCATGGCGATCAGGATCTTGAAAAGGGCAGTGGAAGTCGGGTTGGTGATGGGGGTGGTGGCGAAGATCGGTCCCATGGGCTTAGCGATCTCCACTACCTGATTTTCCGGATCTTCCCCGATGATCCCGACGGTCTTTACATTCCGGATATCATAATATACAAACCGGGTGGCAATGATATTTTTCACTGTTTTGTCCCGGATGTTCCCGATGCCCGTTTCGGCGTAAGCCAGTTCGGCCAGCCGGCTCCGGTTATTGAATCCGGCTTCATAAACGGCCCGTGTGATGGCATCCGTCTGAGCCTGGGTTTGGTTTGCCATCGCCCGTCCGGCTTCTATCGATTTCTGAATGGTTTCCTCGACCAGCATATCTTTCCCGGCTGTATCCATGGTTGCTTATTTATATCAACAAATTTAGATATAATCCGGCGGTTCGTGATTTTTTTGTGAACCGTGGAAAATAGTTAATTTTGCTGCCGGAAAATGGGATGTTAGCTCAGTCGGTTCAGAGCGCATGCTTCACACGCATGAGGTCACTGGTTCGAATCCTGTACATCCCACGAAACAAGCGTGAGGGTGATTTCTCAGATCATTTGAGAGCCTTTGTCGCAGATGGGAGGACAGGGACCGCCGATACCCCACCCCGTACTGAATAATTCCTGATTGGTTGTTTCGGTTCCGTCAGCATTTACTCCCACCACGATGCCCACTCTCTGGGAACCGGCATTTAATCCGACATAAATCCTGAATCCTGCAAGATTCGGAAAATCCTTCAGCAGATTGGCCATAGCTGTGAGTTGATCTTTATCAACAGTATAGGATCTGAAAACCGTTTCTCCGATTTTTATCGGATTAGGATCCCGGGTAAGATAATTCTGATAAGAATCTCTTCCTTCCTTCAGTGAAATGATGTTCGCCATAGTCTGATTGTTTTACGGTTAATACCCTTTGTTAATATTT
>DATJQF010000082.1:0-8894 GCA_035505995.1 Bacteroidales bacterium | reverse complement strand
GTGATGAGCCCCTGGACGATCCGCCAATATGCAGGTTTTTCCACGGCCGAGGAATCCAATGCCTTCTACCGCAGGAATCTCGCAGCCGGACAAAAAGGGCTTTCCGTAGCGTTTGACCTGGCCACCCACCGCGGGTATGATTCGGATCACGAACGGGTGGTGGGGGATGTCGGGAAAGCCGGTGTTGCGATCGATTCCATCCTCGACATGAAGGTCCTTTTCGACCAGATCCCGCTGAACCGGATGTCGGTCTCCATGACCATGAACGGCGCCGTATTGCCGGTGATGGCCTTTTATATCGTGGCCGCCGAAGAGCAGGGAGTTCCGGCCGATCAGCTGAACGGGACCATCCAGAATGACATCCTGAAAGAGTTCATGGTGCGGAATACCTATATCTACCCCCCGGCCCCGTCGATGAAGATCATTGCCGATATTTTCGGGTACACGGCCCGCCATATGCCGAAATTCAACTGCATCAGCATCAGCGGCTACCACATGCAGGAAGCCGGCGCCACCTGCGACCTGGAGATGGCTTATACGCTGGCGGACGGACTGGAATATCTCCGGGCGGGTGTGAATGCCGGGCTCGGCATCGATGCCTTCGCCCCGCGGATCTCTTTCTTCTGGGGAATAGGCATGAACCATTTCATGGAGATCGCCAAGATGAGGGCGGCCCGGATGCTCTGGGCCAAGCTGGTAAACAAGTTCCATCCGGAGAACCCCAAATCACTGGCGCTGAGAACCCATTGTCAGACCTCCGGCTGGAGCCTCACCGAGCAGGATCCGTTCAACAACGTGGCCCGCACCTGCGTGGAAGCGCTGGCTGCCGTGCTCGGTCATACGCAGTCGCTGCATACGAATTCCCTGGACGAGGCTATCGCCCTGCCCACCGACTTCTCCGCCCGGATCTCGCGGAACACGCAACTTTATATCCAGGAAGAGACAGCGGTATGCCGCTCGGTGGATCCCTGGGCCGGTTCCTACTATGTGGAATCGCTGACCCACCACCTGGCGCACCGGGCCTGGAGCCTGATCCTGGAAGTGGAAGAGCTCGGAGGAATGGCAAAAGCGATCGAGACCGGGCTTCCCAAGATGAAGATCGAGGAAGCTTCTGCGAGGAAGCAGGCCAGGATCGATTCCGGGAAGGACCGGATCATCGGGGTGAATACCTGCCGGCTGGAAAAGGAGGCTCCGATCGAGATCCTGGAGGTGGATAATACGGCCGTCAGGGAATCCCAGATCCGCCGGCTTGAGCAGCTGAAAGCGGAGCGGAATAACGACGAGGTCGCCGGGGCGCTGGATGCCCTGACCCTCGCTGCGCAGACCGGCGAAGGAAACCTGCTGGAGCTGTCGGTGAATGCGGCCCGGAAACGGGCGACCCTGGGCGAGATCTCTTTTGCACTGGAAAAAGTTTACGGGAGGTATAAAGCTGTGATACGTTCAATCTCCGGGATTTATTCGTCCGAGTCAAGGGACAATGAATCCTTTAAGAAAGCGCGGGAGCTGGCCGACCGGTTTGCCGAAACGGAAGGCCGTCGTCCCCGGATCATGATCGCCAAGATGGGCCAGGACGGCCATGACCGGGGAGCCAAGGTCGTGGCGACCGGTTATGCAGATATCGGGTTCGACGTGGATATCGGGCCGCTGTTCCAGACCCCGGCCGAAGCCGCACGCCAGGCCGTCGAGAACGACGTGCATATCCTGGGCGTATCCAGTCTTGCCGCCGGGCACAAAACCCTGGTACCCCAGGTGATCGACGAGCTGAAAAAGCTGGGACGCGAGGATATCCTGGTCATCGTGGGAGGTGTGATCCCGCCCCAGGATTATGATTTTCTTTACCAGGCAGGCGCCGCAGCCATCTTTGGCCCCGGGACGGTCATATCCGACGCGGGGATCAAACTGCTGGAGATCCTCCTTGAAAGCCGGAAATAAACCATGGCTGTCGAGCGCCATACCCTCTCCAACGGGATCCGGATCATTTACCGGCCGGTCGACAGCCCGGTTTCGCATTGCGCGGTTTTTATCCCGGCCGGGACCCGGAACGAAAACCCCGATGAACACGGAATCGCGCACTTCATCGAGCATACCATTTTCAAGGGAACGAAAAAAAGATCCCTGCTGCAGGTCCTGAACCGGCTGGAGAACGTCGGTGCCGACCTGAACGCATTTACCACCAAGGAAGAAACCTGCATTCACGCCTCCTTCCTGGATCAGTATTTCGGACGAAGCCTGGAACTGCTCCACGATATATGCTTCCATTCGGTATTCCCCGGGGGAGAGATTGAAAAAGAAAAGCAGGTGGTGGCCGATGAGATCCGGTCGTACCAGGACACGCCTTCCGAGCAGATCTATGATGATTTTGAGGATCTTTTATTCGATGGCCATCCCCTCGGAAGGAATATCCTGGGCACCCTGGAGAGCGTGAAGAGCTTCACGCGGGACAGGATCCGGCAGTTCATCCGGGGAAACTGGATCCCTGAAAAGACCGTGATCTGCCTGAGCGGCCGAACCGGATTTCCGATCCTTGTCTCTGCGGCGGAAGGTTATTTTGGCAAAGAGGCTCCCGCAGGTCATGGCAACGGAAGCCGGAAGAAATTAGATTACACGCCCAGCACCCGGTTCGTTGAAAAGCCGATCAACCAGGTGCACTGTATCCTCGGATCACCGGCCTACCCGGTGTCCGATAAGAACAGGCTTCCGATGGTGCTGCTGAATAACCTGCTGGGCGGGCCCGTCATGAATTCAAGATTGTCACTGGCGCTCCGGGAGAAGAACGGGCTGACCTATCACATCGACTCTTCCTATACGCCTTATACCGATGCAGGGATCTTCGCGATCTATTTCGGGACCGAGCCGGGATTGTATGATAAAGCGTTGGCCCTTATTCATAAAGAGCTTAAAAAGATGAGGGAGGTGAAGCTGAGCCCGGTGAAGCTGCATACGGTCCGGAAGCAGCTCAAAGGACAGCTGGCCATCGCCTTCGATTCGAACCTGTCGGTGATCCTTTCCATGGGAAAAAGCATCCTTCGCCAGGACCGGTTCGACCTGCCGGAGGAGCTGTTGAAAAAAATAGACCGGATCACGGCGGAGCAGGTGCTGGAGGTAGCCAATGAGATCCTTGATCCGGGACGGTTCAGTCTTCTTGCGTATTTCCCAAACAAAAAGCTATGATCAGCGATGCCATTTTAAAATATGCGGAGGAGCATTCCTCGCCCGAGCTCAGTGTCCTGGAGCGGCTGAACCGGGAAACGCACGAAACCCAGTCCAGCCCGGGAATGCTGGCCGGTCCTGTCCAGGGGATGCTGCTGCGGATGATCAGCCAGATGATCCGCCCCATGCGGGTCCTGGAGATCGGCACCTTCACAGGATATTCCGCCATCAACTTCGCCTTCGGCTTACCGGCCTGCGGCCTGGTCCATACGATTGATATCAACGGGAAGCTGGAGGAGATGGTCCGGAGATACCTGAAGGAATCGGGCATGGAAGAAAAGGTGGTGCTGCATTTCGGGGATGCCATGAATATCATTCCCACCCTGAACGAGCCCTGGGACCTGATCTACCTGGATGCCGACAAGGAACGGTACCCGGAGTATTATACCCTGCTCATTGAACGGTTGCGTCCGGGCGGATTCCTGATGGCGGATAATGCGATCTGGGACGGCAAGGTCCTGGACAAGAAAAAGCCGGACAGAGAGACGGCAGGGATCAAAAAATTCAATGAAATGGTCCTGGCGGACAAGCGGGTGGAGAATCTTTTGCTTCCCGTCCGCGACGGGATCATGATCATCCGGAAGATCTGAAATCAGCCGACCTTAAATTCGTACTTTACCGACCCCAGCTCTTCATTTGCTTTAACGATCTTCTTCTTCAGGTCTTCCTTGAAGGCGGCCAGTTTTTTCTGCAGGGCGGCATCGGAAAGGGCGAGGATCTCTGCGGCCAGGATTCCCGCGTTCTGGGCGCCGTTGATGGCCATTGTGGCAACGGGGATCCCCGGGGGCATCTGCAGGATCGCCAGCGCCGCATCCAGTCCCTCGAGGGAAGCTTTGATCGGGACGCCGATCACCGGCAGGGTGGTCATGGCGGCAATCACGCCGGGAAGGTGGGCGGCCATTCCGGCCCCGGCAATGATCACCCGGACTCCCCTTCCCAAAGCCCCTTTGGCGAACTCTTCCACTTTTTCCGGGGTACGGTGAGCCGAGAGCGCATTCATCTCGAACGGGATCTGCATTTCATTCAGGAATTTGGCCGCCGCTTCCATGACCGGCAGGTCGGAAGTGCTGCCCATGATGATGCTGACTTTTGCTTCCATTTCGTTACTTTTGCGGGACAGAGCAAAAATACTGATAATTTTGAATGTCATGCAGAAAGTGACCGTCAAAGACCGGGTATTTGAGCTCCTGTTATCTTCAGCAGAGATTGACGGGGCGGTTCAGAGGATCGCCGACCGGATCAATACGGATTATAAAGGAAAGGATATTCTTTTCATCGGGATCCTGAACGGCTCGTTTGTCTTCGCCGCCGACCTGCTGCGGCGGATCACCCTGCCCTGCAGGATCTCCTTTGTGAAATATGAATCCTATTCGGGGACCGCTTCCACCCAGAAGGTTCAGGAGCTGCTCGGGCTTAAAGAGAATATCAGCGGCAGAAACGTGATCGTCGTGGAAGATATCGTGGATACCGGGATCACGATGGATCATGTCCTGGAACAATTGAAATCCAGGAATCCTTCGGACCTGAAGCTCGCCGCTTTGTTCTTCAAGCCGGAAGCCTTTAAGAAAACCTTCCCCATCGATTACCTCGGGTTGGAGATCCCTAACCGGTTTGTCGTGGGATACGGGCTGGATTACGACGGGTATGGCAGGAACCTGAGGAATCTCTATCAAATAGCGAAATAGCGAAAAAATATTCTTTAAACCCATAAACTCTTAAACCCTTAAACCCCTAAACCCTTAACCCCCTAAACCCCTAAACCCCCAAACCACCATGTTCAACCTCATTCTATTTGGCCCTCCCGGTGCCGGAAAAGGAACACAGGCCGTGAAGATCGCGGAGAAATTCGGCTGGGTGCATGTTTCCACCGGGGATATATTGCGATCGGAAGTCAGCCGGGGAACGCCACTGGGACTGAAAGTGAAATCCGTCATGGAAGCCGGGCATCTCGTTTCGGATGAGTTGCTGATCGAGCTGATGGAATCGGTATTCCTCAGGCATAAGGATTCAAAGGGATTCGTGCTCGACGGCTTTCCCCGCACCCTGAACCAGGCTAAAGAGCTGGATAAGATGTTCGACAAGCTGGGGCAGAAAGTTTCGCTGGTGCTTTCGCTGGAAGTGGATGAACAGGAGCTGGTGAGGCGGCTGCTGAACCGGGCGCAGGAGCAGGGGAGAAAAGACGATACGGAGGAGGTGATCAAAAACCGGCTGGTGCAATATCACCAGCATACCCGCCCGCTGATCGATTACTATAAAGGCAGGGGTCTCTTCAAAGAAGTTATGGGTATCGGCAGCATTGAAGAGATCTTCCTGGCGCTCGTTACAGCGATTGGACCGGGAGTTCCGTGATGACCTTATCGGCCCTTCAGCCGTATTGATTTTCTCCCGGGCGGGAAGGAACTGTACTTCTCAGAATGGCCGTATCGTGAATCCCAGCGAACGGAGCAACGGGATGGCAGGGTAGGGATTATTCCGGATAATATAGTAATCACCCAGGCGGAACACTTCAACTTTCAGGGCAGCGCTTTTCCTGAAAAGTGAATCGGTATTTTCAGCAATTCCCACGATCATCAGGTTCGGATACACCCGTCTGTCGTCCTCCATCATCCGCCAGGTCCTTCTTTCATAATACGGATACAGCGTGTTGGGGAACCGTGGTTCGCAAAAGGGGCATCCGTAAGTGCCCAGGGTATAGTAGCGGTTCCAGGATTCCACAATGAGACTGAGATGGTATTTATCCGCTACCCACATCCGTTTCCGGCATTCACGCTGAAGCTCGGGGATCGAACAGACGTTTACCATTTTCTCATAAGAACTCATATCCTTTTGAATGACCTTTTCCAGCAAGAAGGTTTTCTGCAGGGCGAATCCGGCAACCAGGAGCAGGAAGAGATATTTGGTCCGTCCGGTGCTGACAGGCAGAAACGTAATAAATATCGCCAGCAGTACTGGAACAGCCAGGTACATCCGGGCATAGGAAAAAAATACCGAAGGAGTCGCCATGTACATCCGGTCATAGCCAAGGGTGACAAGAAGAACCCCCAGCGAAACAAGGACCACCAGTACTTCTCTCCATTGCTTCCGGTAAAAAAGGACCCCGGCAAGTATTGTCAGGATGGGCAGGATAAGCCATCCCATTTTCCAGAAAAACGGGGTGAGAAAATTGAAATGGATATCGAGGTTACTGAATGCGGACCACCACCGGCGGAAAGAAAATACGGAAGGATAAAGATGGTGAAGATCGTACGCGGGATTTAGAATGTAGAAATAATTTGCCAGTACGTGAACTATCAGCCCCACTAGGAGCCCGGCCCCGGCCAGGAGATAAAAACCCGGCCTTTTCAGGTTGACCAGTAATAGGTACAACAAGCAGGGGAAGGAGATCAGGAGCGAGTTTGGATTGAGGGCATATCCAAAAGCAAAAAGGAATCCGGAGACCAGGAACCATCTCCGGTCCCCGGGATGGAATACCGCAATGGCACCCAATGACGCGAAAAAGATCCCGGTCACGAACCCCCGGGGGATGGAGGTGATGAGATCGTACTGCGGGGCCAGGAAAAGGGATAAGGAAAGAATCAGGTATGCCTGCATTTTCATGCCCTTCCGGAAGGCCCCCCCCGAAAGAACCACATATGGCAGGATTGCCAGCAGGTTTGTGATGACCGGCAGGGCCTTATAGGCCGGGAGACCCAGCCAATAGAGCGGCATCGCCAGCAGGGATTCGATCATGGAATTGTAGCCCTGGCCGTAAAACCTTGGTTCATGAAAGATCCCTTGCGAAAAATCCCTGAGTCCCTGCCACATTACGGTTTGATCCCCGTCGGTGTACCTGAAATTGAATACCACCAGCACCAGGATCCGGTAAAAAATGAGGATAATAAGAATCAGCAGGTAAACGGGATCTGCTTTTTTCAGAAATTCAACGGTCTTCCTCTGTGACATTTACCGGAAGTTGGAATAGATCCGGCTTTCAAAGTTAGATTGTTTTTTGCCTCTCTCGGAGATACAGGCAGCTGAATATTTCAAATTGCTATATCTTTGAGAATTAAATAACCCGGTTCCGAATAACTATGGCAGAATCCAATTTCGTGGACTACGTAAAGATCTTCTGTGCCTCCGGGAACGGCGGGAGCGGTTCGGTCCATTTTTTACGCACCCGGGGTAATCCGCGGGGAGGACCGGACGGAGGGAACGGAGGCAAGGGAGGGGATATCATCCTGAAAGGGAACCGCCAGCTCTGGACCCTCATCCATCTGAAATACACGAAGCATATCCGGGCCGGTCACGGGGGCAACGGGCAAAAGCAACTGAAGACCGGGGCCGATGGCGAGGATGCCATCCTGGAAGTGCCCCTCGGCACGGTTGCGAGGGATCCGGAGACCGGCCGTGTGGAATGTGAAGTCACCTCCGACGGGGAAACGGTAGTCCTGGTGCCGGGAGGCAGGGGCGGACTGGGGAATGACCATTTCAAGTCGGCCACTCACCAGGCCCCGAAATTTGCCCAGCCGGGCGAACCCGGGCAGGAAGGATGGAAGATCCTCGAGCTGAAGCTGCTGGCGGATGTAGGACTGGTTGGGTTTCCCAATGCGGGGAAATCGACCCTGCTTTCGGTCATCTCCGCGGCCAAGCCCCAGATCGCCGATTATCCCTTCACCACCCTGGTACCGAACCTGGGGATCGTGAAAACGGATCACCGCCATTCCTTCATCATGGCCGACATTCCCGGGATCATCGAAGGCGCCCATGAAGGCAAGGGACTGGGCCTCCGGTTCCTGCGGCACATCGAACGGAATTCGGTATTGCTGTTCATGGTTCCGGTCGACAGCCCGGATATCCGCAAGGAATATGAGATCCTGTTGCACGAGCTGAGGCAATACAACCCCGACCTGCTGGATAAGACCCGGATCCTGGCCGTTACGAAAGCGGACCTCGCAGATGAAGAGATCACGCGGGAACTGAAAAAAGAGTTGCCCGATCTGCCGGCAATATTTATTTCTTCCCACAAGCGCACGGGGCTGAACCGCCTGAAGAGAATGCTTTGGGAAGAACTGGTCCGGATCAATTCGTGAACACTATGATCGGGTTCCTCAATCATATCGACCACCAGATTTTCCTTTTCCTGAACGGGATGCATAACCCGTTTTTCGACCAGGTGATGTATACAGCCACCAAAGGCATTCTCTGGCTCCCGGTTTACCTGGTTTTTCTGTACCTCGTCATCAGGAAATACAGGTGGCAAAGCCTTTGGATCCTGCTCTTTGCCGCCCTGATGATCACGGCCAGCGACCAGCTTGCAAATCTTGTGAAAGATTTAACGCATCGTTACCGGCCCTCCCAGGAGACGGGACTGGAAGTCCACCTGGTAAATGCCTATAAAGGAGGTACCTGGGGTTTCTATTCCGCGCATGCGTCCAACACCTTCTCGGTGGCGGTTTTCCTGATCCTGGTGCTCGGCGATACTTACCGGTGGTTTTTTATTCCTGCCCTGCTGTGGGCATTGTTTATGTCCTATACCCGGATCTACCTGGGGGTGCATTTTCCCGGGGACACCCTGGCCGGAATGGCTGCAGGGACCCTGATCGGAATTGTTTTCGCAACGCTTTCCCTGTTGGTTATCAGGAAAATACAGCATAAGGATTCCACGGGACCCCATACCCGTACCCCCTGATTACATTATAAAGTTA
>DATJQF010000081.1:0-2309 GCA_035505995.1 Bacteroidales bacterium | reverse complement strand
TGTCAAGGGAGCCCGGCTTTGGCGGGGGTGCAAGACCGTCGAGGAAAAGAAACTGGATAACGTCGTTTTCATCCGGACCCTGGTGGATCATATCGGGAAGCTTTTTGCGCCCGGAGAGATCGCGGAGATCTGGATCACCTTCCCGGATCCGCAGCTGAAAAGGCCCTGGAGAAGGCTCACTGCGCCCGAATTCCTGGAACGGTATGCCCGGGTAATGTCCCCGGGCGGCATCATCCACCTGAAAACGGACAACCGGGTGCTGTATGAATATACCCTGGAGGTGATCCGGGATCTTCACCTGGAGCTTTTACTTGCGACGGATGATCTGTATGCTTCGGGAACCCGCGAAGAGGTGATGCTTTTTCAGACCTACTATGAGAAAATCTGGCTGGAACAAGGGAAAAAGATATATTACCTCCGGTTCAGATCGGGGATTCCCGTTCAGCCCGGCGACAAATCCTCCTAAACGACCAAACCATGAAACTTCAGGATGGCATCCTCGGTAAGCTTCGTACGCTGCTGCTTTTTATGTGCCTGGTCCCCTGCCTGGCGACCCGGTCTGAGGAAGGCATGTGGATCCCGATGCTGCTGGAGAAGATAAATATCCGCCAAATGCAGGATCTCGGTCTCCGGCTGTCGGCAGAGGATATTTACTCCATCAACCATTCCAGTCTGAAAGATGCCGTTTGCCAGTTCGGGGGCGGATGCACCGCGGGAATCGTCTCACCCGACGGGCTGATCCTGACCAATCATCATTGCGGCTATGGCTCGATCCAGCGTCACAGCACGCTCGGGCACGATTACCTGACCGACGGTTTCTGGGCAAAGGACCGCGGGGAAGAACTTCCGAACCCGGGTCTTACGGTGACCCTGATGGTCAGGATGGAGGACGTCACCCAGAGCGTTCTCAAGGGAGTGAACGGACAGATGAACGCACTGCAGCGCTCCCTGCTTATCAAAATGAATTCCGACAGCATCGAAAAGAGCGCCACCCGCGGAACAAAGTTTGAAGCAAAGGTCCGGGCATTCTTCTACGGGAACCAGTATTATCTCATAATTACCAGCACCTACAAGGATATCCGGCTGGTAGGCGCCCCGCCTTCCGCCATCGGGCAATTCGGAGGCGATACCGACAACTGGATGTGGCCGCGCTACGGGGCCGATTTTTCCATATTCCGGATCTACGCGGGATCCGGCAATGAGCCGGCTGAATTTTCCAAGGACAATATCCCCTATCATCCGCGAAGCTACCTGAAGATCTCCCTGAAAGGATACCTCCGGGGAGATTTCACTTTCGTACTCGGCTATCCCGGAACTACCCGGGAGTACCTGACTTCCAGTGGGGTCAGACTGATCGCGTTCACGGAGAACCCGGTGAAGATCCGGTTGCGCAGGGAACGGCTGGATGTTTTCGACCGGGCCATGCAGGCCGACCGGCTGACGCGGATCCAGTATGCTTCCAAGCATGCGGGGATCGCCAATGGCTGGAAGAAGATGATCGGAGAAACAAGGGGAATCGCACGGATCGATGGCGTAAAGCGGAAGGAGGAATTTGAGAACAAATTCCAGGCCTGGGCGGATTCTGTCGCAAAAGGGGATGGGAGATTTACCGGGCTGCTGAAAGAATTCCGCAAGGCCTATGAAGATTTTCTGCCGGTTGACCTGGCGTCGGTTTACCTGCAGGAGGGGGGGATGGGGATCGAGATCGTCCGCTTCGCTTCCGGCTTCCGGGAGCTGTGCCGGATCAGCAAGTCGGATACCACCCGTCCTGCCGTGATCCGGAAAACGGCCGATAACCTTAAAAAGTCGGCCCGGACCTTCTTCCATGATTACCGGCCCGCCATCGACCGGGAAGTCATGGACCGGATGCTGGAGGAGATGAAAAGGAACATGGACCCCAAATACCTTCCTGATATCTTCGGAGCGATGAAATGGGATCATGACGGTGAGCCGCCACCGTATGGTCCGCAGGTCTTCGGCCGGACGATCCTTGCTGACTCCACCCGGTTATTTACCTTCCTGGATCACTATCGGAAGAAAGAATGGCGGAAGCTGGAGAATGATCCAGCGTACCGTCTGTCGCTGAGCATCTATACCCGCTATGAAAATGATATTCAGCCAGCCGTCACCCGTTTCACTATGCGGATCGACAGCCTGCAGCGCATCTATGTGTTGGGGCAGATGCTGATGAGGGAAGGTGAAAACCTTTATCCGGATGCCAATTCCACGTTGCGGGTTTCGTACGGGAGGGTGGAAGGCTACCGCCCTGCCGATGCCGTCGAATACAATTATTTTACCACTTCCACGGG
>DATJQF010000080.1:0-3887 GCA_035505995.1 Bacteroidales bacterium | reverse complement strand
ACCGTGGAATTCCTGTAAAGAAGGTCACTGAGTCACCATGTCACCGGAGTCACCACGGCACTTTCCCCGCTATCTTTACTATCTGCTATATGGCTGAGCATAACGATTTCGGGAAAAAAGGCGAGGTGATCGCATCCGAGTACCTCAAGTCGAAGGGATACAAGATCCTCGACACCAACTGGCGCTGGGGAAAGAACGAGCTCGACCTGGTGGCGCGGGACGGGAAAACGCTGGTCATCGTTGAAGTGAAGACCCGTCATTCCAATGCGCTCGGAGAGCCGGAAACAGCCGTCAACCGGGAGAAGCAGCGTAATCTCATCCGGGCGGCCAACGCCTATGTCCATTTCCGGAAGATCACCGACGAGGTCCGGTTCGACATCATTTCGATCCTGATCCTGGAAGACCGGGAGCAGATCCATCACATCCCGGATGCTTTTTACCCGCTGGTGAGATGATCATTTTCTGCCGAAATCGGCCGGGATCTCTCCCCAATGGGTCGTGTGCCATTTGAGGACCGGGTTGGGATAGCGGTTCTCCCGCAGCCATTTTTCGGCACGGTTGACCACCGAGAACAGCTGCTCGCTCCGGGCGGTTGGCACCAGCTTCGTTTTGATTCTTTTGGCCCTCACCCAGGTGATCGCCGTATGGGAATCGGAATAGACGGGCCAGTCGAATCCGCGCTGCTTCAGGTAAGCCAGGGCATGCACGATCGCGAGGAATTCCCCGATGTTTACGGTTCCTTCGGGATAAGGTCCCTGCCGGAACAGCTCCGCCCCGCTTCGCGTATCCACCCCGCGGTACTCCAGGATGCCGGGATTCCCCTTGCAGGCTGCATCCACGCAGATGCTTTCCGGTTCCGGCTCCCCGATCAGCGGATCCTTGCAAACGATCTTTTTCGGCTCATTCAGGTTCCGGGTAAGGTATTTGGACGGATCATCGTGCCAGGCTGCCTCTGCCAGCTCACGGGTGGGGAAGCCCTTGTATTTCGCTCCCTCAAAGCCCTCCACCTGCTCCTTGCACAGGGTCCAGTTCTCAAAGATCCCTTTTTTACGGCCGGACCAGACGACGTAGAATTTGGATTTGGACATTAGCAGGTTGGTGAAGTTGGCGAAATGGGTGTCGTGTGCATGTGTGGCAAAGCTATATAAAAACCCTTTACCTTTGCCGGGATGAATTCGATCAGGCGCCTTGCGGGGCAGACAGCCATCTATGGGATCCCCACCATCCTGGGAAGGTTTCTTCAGTATCTCCTGGTCATCCTCCTGACCCGGGTTTTCTCGGAAAGCGAATACGGCACGATCAGCGTCTTTTACGCCTATGCTTCTTTCCTGATGGTGGTGCTGACCTACGGGATGGAGACGGCATTTTTCCGGTTCAGCGAGTCGGAGGAGAACAAGGACCGTGTTTTCAGCACCGCTTTGCTGTCGCTGATCCTGACTTCCGCCTCCTTCATCCTCCTCACCAATATATTTTCCGGTGGCCTGGCTGCGTGGATAAAATACCCCGGACATCCCGAATATGTGATCTGGTTTGCCTGGATCCTGGGCCTGGATGCCATTTCGGCCATCCCGTTCGCCCGGTTGCGGGCACAGAACAAGCCGGCCCGGTTTGCCACGATCAAGATGATCAACATCCTGACGAATGTCCTGCTCACCCTGTTTTTCCTGCTGCTCTGTCCTTTTGTGCTGAAGCACAGTCCCGACAGCGCTTTCGCGGGATTCGTGAAGCTGATCTATAAGCCCGGGTGGGGCATCGCCTATGTGTTCCTTGCCAACCTGGCGGCCAGCATCCTGACCCTGATCCTCCTGCTGCCGCAGATCTCGGGGATGCGCTGGGAGCTGCATCCCGTGTTATGGAGGAAAATGCTGACCTACGCGTGGCCCCTGCTGTTTGCCGGACTGGCGGGGATCGTCAATGAGACCTTCGACCGGCTGCTGCTGCGTTACCTGCTCCCGCTTTCGCCCAACCTTTCGGAAATGCAGGTAGGGATCTACAGCGCCTGCTACAAGATCTCGATCCTGCTCACCCTGTTCGTCCAGGCTTACCGCTTTGCAGCGGAACCGTTCTTCTTCGCGAAGTCGAAAGACCAGGATGCCCGCGTGGTATATGCCCGGATCATGGATTATTTCATCATCACGGTATCGCTGATCTTCCTGGTGACCATGCTGTACCTGGACGATATCTTCATCCACCTTATCGGGTATAAATTCAGGGAAGGGAAAAAAGTGATCCCCATCCTGATGCTGGCCAACCTTTTCCTGGGCGTATACTACAATCTTTCGATCTGGTACAAGCTCACTTCCCGGACCCTCTGGGGCGCCTGGCTATCCGCCATCGGGGCGGTCATTACCCTGATCCTGAATTTCTGGTGGATCCCGCTGAGCCCGGATCACCTGATCTACGGCTATCTGGGGTCGGCGTGGGCCACCTTCATCTGCTACGGCTCGATGATGGTGCTTTCCTACCTGCTGGGACAGAAATATTATCCCATCCGCTATAACCTGCTGAAATTAGGAGGATATCTGGGCTTCGCCATCCTGCTCTGGATCCTGAGCACGCTTCCCGGATTCCATTCGGCCCTGCCCCGGCTGCTGTTCAATACTTTCCTGCTGCTGGTCTTTGCCGTAACCGCCTTCCTGGTTGAAAAGCCACGACTGTCAAAGGCCTTATAAGTCCATTATTTTATTAATTTTGTGCGATCCATCGAGGCCGGGAAGATCCGCGTCGTGAATCATTCCGGGTGTATTGGGACCAAAATAAATGATAGTAATGAAAGGCAATCTCATCATATTTTTCCTGTCCATATTTCTGATCAGCGGAACCGGAACCACCGTTTTCGGAAAGTCCGGAGGAGATAAAAAGAACAAAAAAAATCTTATCTCCAACGATGACCGGAAACCCACTTCCAACACTTCGCTGCTGATAGAGGCCAAGCGGAACCAGATCACCGACAACCCGGAAAAAGCTGCCGCGTTGTACCAGGAATGCATCAAGCAATATCCGAACGACCCGGTCGCTTATTACGAGCTGGCGGCCATCAAGGCGGAGGACAAGGAGATTGGCGAAGCCGTGAAGCTGGCACAAAAAGCCGTTGATCTCGACCCCGGCAATATCTGGTACCTGCTGTTCCTGGCGGAGGTGGACCAGCTGAACGGGGATTACAAAGAAGCGATCGGCCTGTACCAGAAGATCATCGAGAAAGAACCGGAGAACATTGATAATTACTACCAGCTGGCCTCGCTGTATATCGCCGCGAACCGCCTGCACGATGCCGTCGAAGTGTACGACCAGGTGGAAAGCAAGACCGGGATATCGGAGGCGGTCAGCCTGCAGAAAGAGAAGCTCTACCTGCTGCTGAAGGATGTTCCCCATGCCCAGAAAGAGCTGGAGAAGCTGGTGAATGCCTACCCCGATGAACCGCGGTATATTTCGATGCTGGCGGAATTCTATATTTCCAACAAGGAGCCGGAGAAGGCGTTCGAGATGTACCAGCGGATCCAGAAAGTGGACCCGGACAACCCGTATGTCCATCTCTCCATGGCCGATTTTTACCGCAAAAGCGGGGACAAGGAGAAAGCCTTCGAAGAGCTTAAGCTGGGTTTTGCCAATCCCAACCTGGATATCGACACGAAAGTGAACATCCTCCTCTCGTTTTACACCATCAATGAGCTATATACCGAACTGAAGGATAAGGCCTTTGTCCTGGCCAAGATCCTGATCGAAACGCATCCGAAAGAGGCGAAAGCCCATTCCATCTATGGCGACCTGCTGGTGCAGGACAAGCAGATAGTTCCGGCGAGGGAAGAGTTCATCAAGGCGGTGGCCCTCGACAGCAGCAACTACACCCTCTGGGAAGAGGTGATGCGGCTCGACCTGCAGGTGGAGAA
>DATJQF010000079.1:0-4737 GCA_035505995.1 Bacteroidales bacterium | reverse complement strand
ATCCGGGACGCTGCTGGGAACCTACTGCGGAACGACCTCTCCGGGTGTGGTGACCTCCACCACCGGGGCGCTGACCTTTAACTTCCATTCCGATTACAGCGACAATTACTCCGGATGGAGCGCCGATCTGTCCTGTATCGGTGGCCCGCTGACGCTGGTAGCAAATGCATTCCCGGCCAGTGTCTGCCTGGGAAGCGCCTCGCAGCTCGTGGCGGTGCCATCGGGAGGCTCAGGGAATTACACGTACCAGTGGACGCCGGCCACCTGGCTGGATGATCCGGCCGGCCGTACCCCCATATCCACCCCGCTGTCGGATATTACTTACACAGTGACGGTGTATGACGGTTCAACCAGCCTTACCTCCGGTCCTGTAAGCCTGACCGTTCATCCGATTCCTCCGGCACCCGCGATCACGGAAAACGGAGACATGCTGATATCGGATGCAGCCGCCGGGAACCAGTGGTATGTCAATGAGGCCCTGATCCCGGGAGCCACGCAGCAGACTTATATTCCAACCGTTTCAGGAACCTATTATACCGTGGTGACCGATAGTGTATCCGGTTGCCCGTCGGACCCGTCGAACAGCATCCTGTACCTGATGACCGGCATCGAAACATCGGCCGGACAGGGGCTGGTCACGGTTTATCCGAATCCGTTCAATGATAAATTCAATATAAACTATACTGTTACCGGAAACAACTTTGTGCGCATTACCTTGTTGGATGCGTTCGGCAAAGAGGTGAAAGTGCTTGCAGAACATGAGGGACAACCTGAGGGGAATTATACGTTGACCTGCTCGCCGGGGAGTTTGAACGCCGGGTTTTATTTTGTCAAGGTTCAGACCGGGAGTTATTCCGTCATTAAAAAAATCCTCCTCATCAAGTAGCGCATGAAAAAAATCATCGTTCTGCTTGTGATCCTGGCATGTGCAGGTGCCGGGGTTGCATCCAACTGGGTAGAGATCCGTCCGGGAGCCGCCACGCCCGCTAAGGTCCAGCTGACCTCTTCTTCCCCCGACCGGTCGGTCGTTCATTTTTCGCTGGACGGCTTTTATCTCCATGAGGTGCTGACGCCCAGGGGAACCGCCTATACCATTTCTGTCGGGAAATCCACGCCGATCCTGGCAGCCGGTTGTCCCGACCTTCCCAAGCTGACCACGTCGCTGATCATCCCCGACCGGGCGGGCATGGGGTTCCGGGTGGTGTCCTCCTCCTATAAGGATTTCAGGGACCTCGATATCGCCCCTTCCAAAGGCAACCTGATGCGGGACGTGGATCCGGCAACGGTCCCATATCAATACTCAAAAGTTTATGCCATGAACCGGGATTTCCCCGGGAACCTGGCCGATGCACGGGAGCCCTTCATCATCCGGGAGGTCAGAGGCCAGACCCTGATCGTAAATCCTTTCCAGTATAATCCCGTCACCCGCACGCTCCGCGTCTATTATGATCTGACTGTGGAATTCTATAAGACCAGTGACATGGGGGTCAACCCCCTGATCCGTAAAACGGGGAAACGACTGGACCCGGATTTCAATAACATTTATTCCGGATATTTCCTGAACAAGGGCGTTCTCAGCTACACGCCCCTGGCCGATTACGGGAAGATGCTGGTGATCAGCTACGGGCCCTTCATGACCGACATGCAGCCCTATGTGAACTGGAAGAACTCCATCGGCATCCCGACGGAAATGGTGGACGTAGCCACCATCGGCACCACGGCGGCACAGATCAAGACTTATATCGCGAATTATTACAACACCAACGGGCTCACCTTCGTCCTGCTCGTCGGGGACGCCCCGGAGATCCCGACCAACACCGGGGGCGGACTGGGCGGACCCTCGGATAACGCGTACGGGTACATCGTCGGCAACGACCATTATGCCGATCTCTTCGTGGGACGATTTTCCGCGGAGAATGACGCCCAGGTGCAGACGCAGGTGCAGCGCACGATCGACTACGAGAAGAACCCGCAGTTCCTCACCGACGACTGGTATACCACCGTGCTGGGCATCGGGTCGGACCAGGGTCCGGGCGATGACAACGAATACGACTACCAGCATATCCGGGGTCTCCAGGCGGAATGCCTCGGGTACACCTACACCTGGAATCCGGAATTATTCGACGGCTCCCAGGGAGGGAATGATGCGCCCGGCAACCCGGGACCCGGGGATGTTTCCTCGGTGGTGAACGGCGGCACCGGCCTGATCCTTTACTGCGGGCACGGGAGCGTCACTTCCTGGGGCACGACCGGTTTTTCCAATACCAATGTGAACCAGCTGACCAACCAGGGAAAGCTTCCCTTTATCTGGTCGGTGGCCTGCGTGAACGGGGATTTCGTCTCCAACACCTGCTTTGCAGAGTCCTGGCTCAGGGCCAGCCAGGGCGGACAGCCCACCGGGGCCATCGCTTTCCTGGGATCCACCATCAACCAGAGCTGGAATTCCCCCATGGAAGGAGAAGATGCCATGGTGGCGATCATGACGGAGACCTATCCGGATAATATCAAAAGAACCTTCGGCGGAATATCCATCAACGGTTGCATGGATATGATCGATGCCTATGGGACCGACGGCGCCAATATGGCGGATACCTGGACCATCTTCGGCGATCCTTCCATCATGGTCCGCACAACCAACCCGCTTATGATGAGCGTGACCCATGACCCGACCCTGTTCGTGGGAGCCACCACGCTGACCGTGAACTGCAATGTGAACGGAGCCCGCGCCACCGCGACCCTGCATGATACGATCCTTGCGACGGGACTGGTGGCGGGCAATACGGTGGTCCTCACCTTTCCGCCTCTGCCCAATCCGGGGGACACCGTCCACCTGGTGGTCAATGCGTATAACTACCTTCCTTACCTGGATGACATCCCCGTAATCACGCCCAGCGGACCGTACGTGGTTTACCAGGAGAACCACGTCAACGACACCACCGGGAACAACAACGACCAGGTCGATTACGGCGAAGATATCCTCCTCAGCCTGTATATGAAGAATGTCGGGATCGAGCCGACGACCGCACTGAATGTGAAGGTCCGCACCTCCGATCCCTATGTTACGCTTTCCGACTCTGTGGTAAATTACGGGGTGCTGCAGCCGGGAGAGATCAAATCGGTGTATGACGGTTACCTGTTCCACGCCTCCGGCCAGGTTCCCGACGGCCATCCGATGGATTTCTCGGTGATCTCGGCGGACGGATCCCAGACCTGGACGGGGGGATTCACCCTCATCGCCCATGCGCCAAACCTGGTCCTTGGGAACCTCGTGGTGCTGGATTCCCTGGGCAACCATGACGGCCACCTCGACCCGGGCGAGACGGATGTGATCAAGGTATACCTGGACAACACCGGATCATCGGATGCTTATCATGTAATGGGGCAGCTGGTCTCGGCAGATCCCTATGTGACGGTTCAGTCGGATCCCCAGGATTACGGGGACCTGGCGGCGGGAGGCAGCAATTTCGAGCTGTTCACCGTGGTCGTCGACAGCCTGGCCCCGCAGGGCCAGCCCGCTTCCTTCCTGCTGGAGATCACGGGCGACCGTGGTCTGACCTCCTCTGCAGGATTTAACCTGGTTATCGGGAAGATCCCGGTGCTGATCGCGGATCTCGACCTGAATGCCAATTCGGCGCCTGCCATGAAGGATGCCGTGGATGCGCTCGGTATCATGGATGAATACGTCACCACGACAATCCCTGATACTTTGGATCGCTATTCTTCCATCTTCGTCTGCCTGGGAGTATATCCCGACAACCATGTCCTTACCACCGATGAAGGGACCCGGCTGGCGAATTACCTGGACAACGGGGGAAGGCTTTATTTGGAAGGCGGCGATACCTGGTTCTTCGACCCCCAGACGCCGGTATACCCTTATTTCAATCTGACGGCCTGGGACGACGGGCAGGGAGACCTTGGAACGCTGGACGGGATCGCGGGGACCTTCACCGCGGGGATGACCTTCGCTTATACGGGGGATAACCAGTATATCGACCGGTTGAACCCGGCGTCGTCGGCTTTCGCCGTCCTGTCGAATGAAAATCCGCAATACAATTCCAATATTGCCTATGACGGCGGTATCTACAAGACCATCGGTTCCTCGAATGAATTCGGCGGACTGAACGACGGCGCCTATCCATCCACCCGTACCCAGTTAATGTATCAGTACCTGAACTTCTTCGGCATTCAGCCGCCGCCGCTCACGGCCAGCTTCATCGGCTTCCCGACCCAGGTGGTCCCGGGCGGGGTCGTTTCCTATTTCGATTATTCCACCGGGGCGGTGACCAGCTGGAACTGGAGCTTCCCGGGAGGGACCCCCTCTTCCTCCACGGAACAGAACCCGGTAGTGGTGTATCCGGCTACCGGATGGTTTGACGCCACCCTGATCGTAAGCAACGGGGCAACCGCCGACACGCTCGTGCGACCTCATTACATCGCGGTGGACTATCCGTCTGCCATCCCTGAAAATGCAGGATTCTCCTGCACGATCTCGCCCAATCCCGGCAATGGCCGGTTCGTGCTGACCCTGACGGGCATTAATGATCTGGTAAGGCTGCACATTTACAATATGCTGGGGAATACGGTCTTCACCGAAAACGGGGTGAGGGTAACCGGCACCCTGTCTTACCCTGTTGATCTGTCTTCATTGCCGCAGGGAGTGTATTTCCTGGAAGTTAAAGGGAGCGAAGCTTCCCTGAAGGAGAAACTGGTTATTCAGAAATAAAGATCCCGGTTGAT
>DATJQF010000078.1:0-3376 GCA_035505995.1 Bacteroidales bacterium | reverse complement strand
ATTAAAGGTTATAAAGGGTCATTATGGGTCATTATAGGTTAAAATAGGTTATTGCAGGAGTTGTTTTTGATATTTTTCCAGTGTTTCCGCCAGGTTGCTTCTGACATGGATGAAATCATCCACCCCGGCGGCTTTCAGGGGCCCGATCAGTTCCTTCGGGTTCCCGGCCACGATCACGATCATCCCGGGTTTCTCTTTTTTTATTCCGGAGGTTGTGGCGGCTGCAAAGTTGCCGTATTCCTCATCCGAGCTGCACAGGACCACTATAGCGGCCCCGGATGCCAGCGACGCTTTAATCCCTTCTTCCACTTCACAAACCGCATCCCCTTCGATGATCTCAAAACCGGCACATCCGAAGAAATTGGTAGTGAACATCGCCCTCGCTTTCCGCATGGCCAGGTTTCCCATTGAGAGCAGGAATACGGAAGGCCTTTTCCCGCCCTTGGCCACAAAATCTTCCGTGACCAGCCGGATCTTCTCAAATGTTTCTCCGCCCCGGTGAAGGTTCAGTTTCTTGTATGTGGACGGGAGATCGGCGGTAAACCCTGGTTGCGCATTCCTCCGGTCCGTCAGGTTTTCCGTGAGATCGGGGTACTGGTTGGTACCGATCATTACTTTTTTCCGTTCAGCCAGGTCCTGCTGCTTTTTCCGCGCGGTTGCCTCGATGGTATCCTGGATAAAGCCGCTCTTGATGCATTCGATCATCCCGCCTTTTTCTTCCACGGTCTTGAAAAGCTCCCAGGCATGGAACGCGATAGAGTCGGTAAGGTTCTCTATAAAATAGGATCCGGCCGCGGGATCCGTCACTTTGTCCAGGTAGGCTTCTTCCTTCAGGATCAGCTGCTGGTTCCGGGCGATCCGCGTGGAGAATTCGTCGGGATCCTTAAAAGGCCGGTCAAACGGCGTCAGGGCCAGCGAATCGGCATTTCCGACGGCAGCCGACATTGCCTCGGTAGTGGTCCGAAGCATATTCACATAAGGATCCAGGACGGTCTTATTCCAGGGCGTGCTGACACAGTGGATGAACATCCGGGCGGCATCGGGGTTTTCCGGGACATACTGCCTGACCAGGGTGCTCCAGAGCAACCGGGCGGCCCGGAGTTTGGCAATCTCGGGAAAGTAGGCCGATCCGGTTCCGAAGATGAACTGCATATGGGGGGTGATGGCATCGGCAGGGATTCCTTTCGCCGTCAGGGACGCCAGGTACTCGTTGGCAGCAGCCAGGGAAAAGGCGAGTTCCTGCACGATCGTTGAACCGGCATGCGGGAAATAGTGCCCGTTAATGCTCAGGGCGTGCATTCCCGGCAATTTCTTCCGGATCGTGTTCAGCAGGTATACTGCTTCATCCACATTGTTCTCCCAGGAAACATAGAAGTTCCCGTGCAGAAGGAGAAAACTGATGGGATCAAAGTTCAGGGACCCCCGGATATCTGCGGGGTTCAACCCGCGGTTCCGGATCTCGTACTGGAACAATTCCAGTGTGAGCGGATAAGAGCGGGAGGCGATGAAATGTACCTGAATCCTGGTCAGATCAATGCCGTTCAGCAGCTGGCTCAGCTGACGGTGCATGGTGATCTCCCGGGTGCAGAATCCGATGGCACCGGCTCCTCCGCTGACTGCCTCCAGCGCGATGCGGTTGCTCTGCTCCACCAAATCCGTAGGAATGTCCTGCCGGACGATCCAGGGATGTTCGCCTTTTTGCGTCCCCCTGACGTAAGGAAATTCCCCGGGCAGCGACTGCAGGTACTCGAGTCCCAAAAGATCCTCCTCCCGGTAATACGGTTTCACGGGGAACCCGTCGTCCGTTTTCCAGATCAGCTTTTTTTCATAGTCGGCGCCCTTCAGATCGGCCTTGATCTTCTCTTCCCATTCCGGAGTGGTCACCGGTGGAAATTCACTGAATAGGTTCTCGTTCGGTTCCTTCAGATCCATAGCAGGAAGCAGGTGAGATATAGTAACAGTTTAAAATAAAAATAAAAGGGCAAAGTTACTAAAACTTTTATCGAACGGGGTCGGCGTCGCGGAAAGCCGGAACACCCTCGTTTTCCTTAACTTTACAAAAAAAATGCATTTCAGTATCAGCGGTTCCACCGGATTTATCGGACAAGCGCTTCTGAAAATGATCGTGGCCAGGGGGTGGACGGCCACGGTGATCGACCGCATGTCGTTTGAAATGCCGGAGGAAGAGTTCGCCCGTAAAAAGATCGCAGGGTCGGAAGTCATCATCAACCTGGCCGGATCGCCCATTTCAGGGCGCTGGACACCAGAGAATAAAAAAGAGATGCTCGATAGCCGCATCCTCACCACCCGGAAAATTGCCCGTGCCATCCGCCTGGCCCCCGACAAGCCCCGCTTGCTGATCTCGGCTTCCGGTACCGGGATCTACGACAGCTCTCATTCGCATACGGAGGAGAGCCTGGATTTTGACAGCGGATTCCTGGCCGACCTTTGCCGGCAATGGGAGGAAGAAGCATTTTCGGTCGCGGAACTCACCCGGGTGGTCGTGTGCCGGACCGGGTTGGTGCTGGGCAAAGAAGGAGGCATCCTCGAAAGATTGCAGCCTCTTTTCGGCATGGGATTGGGAGCAGTGGTCGGCAGCGGCGACCAGAAAATGCCCTGGATCCACCTGGATGATCTCCTCGCCGCCTACCAGTTCGTGATCGGGCATGAAGAGATCCGGGGCATCGTGAACCTGACTGCTCCCTACTCCACCACGAATTACGAGTTCACCCACACCTTCGGCAAAGTGCTGACGCAGCCCATCTTCCTGAAGGTGCCCGGCTTCGCCTTGCGCATGATCTATGGAGAAGGGGCGTCCACGCTCATCACCGGCCAGAAGGTCATCCCGGAGAAATTATTGAAAAGCGGGTTTGAATTCAAATTCCCGACCGTGGTCAAGGCCCTGATGAACCTTTATCCTCCCTCTATTCCGTAAGTTTCATTTCCCGGATCAGGTTCTCCGCTCCTGCATACCGGTCGATCAGGAAAAGGCAATACCGGATGTCGAGAATAATGTTCCGGCATTGATCCGGATCATACATCAGGTCACTCAGGGTCCCTTCCCAGTCGCGGTCGTAATTAAGGCCGATCAGCCTGCCATCGGCATCCAGCACGGGGCTTCCCGACATTCCTCCCGAGGTATGGTTGCTGGCAATGAAAGCAATATGCAGGCTGCCGTCCGCATCGGCATACCGTCCAAAATCCTTCCGGACGAAGAGATCATTCAGCCGTTCCGGTACGTTATAATCGTACACCGTGGTGTCCTCCCGGCTCAGGATCCCCGTGGAAGTAGTGAAATAATTGTATTCGACGGCATCGGCAGGGCGGTAGACTTCCACCCGCCCGTACGAAACCCGCAACGTGGAATTGGCATCCG
>DATJQF010000077.1:0-23447 GCA_035505995.1 Bacteroidales bacterium | reverse complement strand
CCGCTCGCAAAAGCACGTGAACGGCCTGGTGGCGGATACCCTGCTGTTCTTCGCACTGGAGATTTATGGAAAGGATGATTTTACTTTCCCGGTCAGCCGGGAGGAGATCGGCAACCTGATCGGAACCACCAAAGAAACGGTTTCGCGAGTACTCAATGAATTCGACAAGGACGGTCTGATTTCCATGAAAGGCAAACAGGTGAAAATCCTTGATCGCGGAAAGCTGAAAACCATCAGCCAGAAAGGATAACGAGCCTTTTTTAACGGACCCGGTGTTTTTTTTGCAGAAAATTATTATGAACATTTGTTCATAATGAATTTTTTGTTAATTTTGCCGTACCTGTTTCTGCTATGTCACCGAGACCTAAAAATAACCGGACCGTATTTGATCCGCCGAAATTCAAAGGCTATAAGCCGCATGGATATTATGCCGGTTCAGGAACGCCCGTATTCCTGCTTTTCGAGGAATATACCGCGATCCGGTTATGCGATTACGAAGGGATGATGCAGATCGAGGCGGCCGCCGCCATGAATATCTCCCGGCCGACGTTTACACGGCTATACGAAAGCGCCCGCCGGAAGATCGCGGAAGCATTCTCGGAAGCCCGGCCCATTGAACTGGAACGGGGCGATGCATTTTTTGACCATCACTGGTTCCACTGCAGGGATTGCGGGGTGTTTTACAACACTCCCGGGAAGGAATTCGCGTCACGTGCATGCCCGCTGTGCCGTTCGGGCAATACGGAAGCCATTGGAGAAAAATAGTTGTTACCGGAACGACAGTATGAAAGTAGCCATCACTGCACAGGAAGCCGATACACAATCGAAGATAGACCGCCATTTCGGAAGGTGCGCTTTCTTTTATATCCTGGATGAGATCACCGGGAAATCCGAATTTATGGAGAATCCCGGAAAATCCTCGCCGGGATGCAGGGCAGAGATCATAGTAGGCAAGCTGGTAAAGGCAAATATAAAAAAGATCATTTCCGGTGATTTCGGTACCAATGTTCAGCAACTGCTCAATAAATACAGAATTCAGATGATCCTGCAGCCGGATGAAGACATCAGGATCGACCGTATTGCGAAAATATTAACCACCCATCAACTTAATATGCCAAACTTAGATCATACCGGTCCGGAGGGCAAGGGTCCCCGCACCGGCAGGGGATTAGGACGCTGCGGGAAACCGTCAGACCAGATACCCCCTGCACCTCATTTTGAACTGGGAAAGGGAATGGCAGCCCGGAGGCAATCCGGAGGCGGTTCAGGCCAGGGACATAGATTCCGTGCAGGAAACAAGAAGAAATAAGGAAACCATGAAAATAGCTATTTCAGCCCAGGACAGGGAGATATCCTCCCCGGTGGCATGTCATTTCGGAAGATGCTGCTTCTTTCACATCTATGATGAGGAAACCGGCACCACGGAAGTACTCGAGAACTGCGACCAGAAGAAAAAGGAATGCGCGGGGGAAGCTATCCTGCAATGCCTGATCGGGAAAAATGTCCGGCATATTGTTTCCGCCGATTTCGGGGTAAGGGTCCGGAAAGAGATGGCGGACCAGGACATCCGGATGACCCTGCTCACCGACTGCAGCAAAACCGTTGGAGATATCCTTCGGATCATTCAGCATAAACAAGTACAAAAACACCCACTATCATGAAAATTGCGATGCCTGTCCACGACGGAAATGTGGACACCCATTTCGGTCACGCCGAACAATACTATGTATTTACGATCTCACCTGAAAACAAGATCCAGAACACTGAATTAATTCATCCCGACCAGGGATGCGGATGCAAATCGGGTATCGCTTCCATCCTGGCCGATAAAGGGGTAACCATCCTGTTAGCCGGGAATATAGGCGCCGGGGCAATACAGCATATGTATGCACAGGGCGTTGAAGTCATCAGGGGTTGCGAAGGAGAGGCGGTATCCGTCGTTCAGGCTTTCCTCGGGGGTCAGGTGGAAGACAACAAACAAACCTGCCGTCAGCACGAAGGCTGCGATCACCATCCGGAACACTTCTGAAAATTCCTCCGTTCCCTGCCGCGGGGCGCTTTTCCTTCCCGATCAATAATCGAGGGTCACGATTCTCCCTTTGGTAAACGAGAAGAACGCGTCCTTCCGGGCAACGACCACACCGGGGATCAGGTCTGTCTCGCTTTTTCCCGCTATTTTCAGGCAGGTTGGACAAGCCATTATCATGACTTTTGCCGCGATCAACTGTTGCAGCAATTCTTTCAAGGTGGGGAATTCATCAAATTTCAGGTCTTTGGAATCCTTCAGCACCAGCTTCACTGCGTCAATATCGAGGTACAGCAGAACGTCCTTATCTTTTGACATCATCAGCGCCATTTTAAGCGCCATCAGGACCTTATGAGAATTGCCGTACCCCGAGGAAATGTGAATCAGAATACCGTCTTTCGCACAGCAGGCTGGTACAGTGGAATCAATCACCATGCCTTCCCGTGCGGTTCCTTTTTCTTTTTGCTGATTGCATGAAAGCAGAGTTACAGCCATCAGCAGCGTCCAGAAGATTTTTTTCATCGCATTTCTTTTTAAGAACCTGTTTCAGGTAAAAATAAATAAAAATTCAAACCGGCCGTATAGGGTTCGGGGGAATTTCTGTGAGATTGATCACAGTTTTGCGGAGCAAATATGTTAAGGGATCCATTCGTGCCTTTCGGCCAGGTTTTTCATTACCTTCGCAAATATCCCTTTTAGTATGAAAAGGATCCTCCGTGTTATTGCGGGCTGTACCCTTTTATGGTTCGTCTCCTGCTCGCCGCAATCGAAATGGACCCTTGTCCCCGGTCAGCATCCGCAATCCTGGGAGAAAAAGATCTCCTATTATGCAGCCGGACATTTCCTGCTGTTCCTGCCGGAGAAATACGGGCAGAAAGACCAGACCTGGCCAATGATCCTTTTCCTGCATGGCTCGGGAGAGCGCGGCACCAACCTCGAACTGGTCAAGAAGCAGGGACCGCCGAGGATGGTTGATACCCTTCCGGATTTCCCGTTCATCGTGGTATCACCTCAGGCGCCCGGGAACGGAACCTGGGTACCGGAAGAGCTGAACGCTCTGATGGAGATCCTCGTGCACAAGTTAGCCATTGACCGATCGCGGATCTACCTGACGGGTCTCAGCATGGGAGGAAGAGGAACCTGGGAATTTGCAACGGAATACCCTGAATGGTTTGCAGCCATTGCGCCGCTGTGCGGAGGAGGGGATCCCGACCGGGCCTGCCGGCTGAAAGAGGTGCCGGTCTGGGCGTTCCATGGTGCTCAGGATAATGTGGTTCCTATCAAAGAGCAGCAGGATATGGTGGATGCGCTGAAGGAATGCGGCGGAGACGTGAAGTTCACGATCTACCCGGATGCAGGGCATGATGTATGGACAAAAGCCTACGCCGGAACGGCACTGTATAACTGGTTCCTGGAACATAAGAAGATAGTGAAATAGTGAAATGGTGAAAAAGAGATCTGTGAAAATCTGTTTTATCTGTGTACTCTGTGTTCTGACCTTTACCCAGGGATGCTTCTTGCGGTCGGAAACGAAGCAGGTACCGCCTATACCCGCATCGTTCTCGCTCGAAGATGTCGAGCACCGCACATTCAATTATTTCTGGGAGCTGGCCGACCCCGCCACCGGGCTCATCCCAGACCGGTATCCGACCCGGACTTTTTCCAGCATTGCCGCGGTGGGCTTCGGACTTACCGCCTGCATTATAGGAGCGGACCGCAACTATATCAGCCGGAAGGAAGCCGCGGAACGGGTACTGAAAACGCTGCGGTTCCTCTGGAATCTTGGCCAGGGACCGGCCACGGCAGGGACCGGAGGATACCGGGGACTTTTTTACCACTTCCTCGAGATGAGAACCGGGTACCGTTTCAAGGATGTCGAATTATCCACCATCGACACCGGTCTGCTGATGGCAGGGATCCTCGCCTGCATGAGCTATTTTGACGCGAACAACGAGGCTGAAAAAGAGATCCGGGATCTTGCAGACCTGCTCTACCGCAGGGTGGAGTGGGACTGGACCCTGAACGGAAAGGATATCCTCAGCATGGGATGGCATCCGGAATCGGGATTCCTGAACAGCTACTGGTACGGGTACAATGAAGCCATGATCCTGATCCTGATGGCGATCGGCTCTCCTTCGCATCCCGTGCCCGTTTCCTGCTGGAACGCATGGACCTCACATTACCACTGGGCTGCATGGTACGGACAGGAACACGTGAACTTCGGCCCCTTGTTCGGCCATCAGTATTCGCATATGTTCATTGATTTCCGGGGGATCCGCGATCCATACATGCGGGCGAAAGGGATCGATTATTTCGAGAATTCAAGGAGGGCAACCATCGCTCAGCAAGCTTATGCGAAAGATAATCCCGGGAAGTTCCGCGATTATAGCGACAGCATCTGGGGACTGACCGCCTGTGACGGTCCGGGGTATGCCACACATGACTGGAACGGAAAAGAGGTCGTATTCGACGGATACTCGGCAAGGGGAACGGCGGCGGATTACCATGTGGACGACGGCACGATCGCTCCCGCGGCAGCCGGCGGATCGATCCCGTTTGCACCGGAGATCTGCATTCCCGCTCTTCGGGCCATGTTTGACAAATACGGAACCGCGCTGTACCAGGAATATGGCTTCAAGGATTCGTTTAACCCTACCTTTACCTGGGGGAACGGGAATGAGAACGGCTGGATTGATAAGGACTATATCGGCATCGACCAGGGCCCGATCCTGATCATGATAGAAAATTACCGCACAGGGCTGATCTGGAACATCCTGAAGAAAAATCCGTATATCACCCACGGACTATTGAAAGCAGGATTTACGGGGGGATGGCTCCAGGGAAAATAAAATGCAAATTATCCTATTCGTCAACCGCATATTCCCGGATTTGAATAAAGGACGACATCCAAGCTGCGACGTAAGAATTTCGAACGACGAACGGCGTCCGTGAGAACCAGTTTAATCCGTAGCCTCTGTGCTCCAATGACTATTTGATCCGGAATGTTTTGGCCAATGTAGCATCAGAATTCCCTCCAACATAGGCCGTAAACTCTCCCGGCTCCCAGTATTTCTTCAGGTCCGGGTGGAAGAATGCAAGATCATCTTTGGTGAGCCTGAAGGAGAGGTGAGCGGTCTCTCCTTTTTTGATCAGTATTCGCTGAAATCCCTTCAGCTCGCGCAATGGGCGCGTGATCGATCCCACCATATCCCGGATATACAGTTGTGCAACCTCGGTGCCATCCTGGTCACCCTTGTTGGTGACATCTGCCGTGACCAGAATATCGTTCCCCGAAACGGTCACCGTAAGGTTTGAATAAGTAAAGCTGGTGTAGCTCAGACCGTACCCGAACGGGTAAAGCGGGGAATTGGGAACATCCAGGTAGCGGGAAACATATTTTTCACCGGGATGGGCCGGATCGAAAGGACGGCCGGTGTTCTTCATGTTGTAATAAACCGGGATCTGGCCTTCATCCCGCGGAAAGCTCATGGTAAGCTTTCCCGACGGATTGTAATCTCCCGAAAGGATATCGGCGATCCCGTTGCCGGCTTCGGTCCCTCCGAACCAGGTCTCGAGGATGGCAGGAGCCAGCTGATCCAGGCGGCTCAGCACCAGGGGTCGTCCGTTGAACAGCACTACCACGGACGGCTTGCCTGATTGGATGACCCTTTCCGCCAGCTCCTCCTGCATGCCGGGCAGTCCGATGATCGACCGGCTGGCCGCTTCCCCGCTCATTCCCTCGCTTTCGCCGAGGGCCAGGATCACGAAATCGGCCTTATCAGCCGCCGTAATGGCTGCGTTGAATCCGTTTGTCAATGAATCATTGATCCCGCAACCCTTCTCATACAGGATGCTCAGTTTGTCCCCAAACCGGTTCCTGATCCCTTCCAGCAGGGTCACGCATTTATCGGCATTGCCTGCTGCCGACCAGTTCCCGAGCATGTCCCTTTTGGAATTGGCCAGCGGACCGATCACGGCAAGGGTTTTAACCGTGGCGGGAATGGGGAGGGTATGGTGATCGTTTTTCAGCAATACGCAGGACTCGGATACGAATTTTCTGGCAAAGGCCAGGTCTTCCGGCGTCATGATCTCCGTTTGCTCGCGTTCCCGGGTGATCCCCCGGTAGGGATCGTCGAACAACCCCAGTTCGAATTTTGCTTTCAGGATCCTCCGAACGTCCGCATCGATCTGGTCCACCGTGACCTGACCGGAATTTACCAGATCACCCAGGGAGCTCAGGTAGGCCGATCCCTGCATATCCATATCCACGCCGGCATTCAGGGCCAGTGCCGCCGCATCTTTCAGCGTTCCCGCCACTCCGTGGGGAACCAGTTCATTGATCGAAGTATAATCCGTGACCACAAATCCTTTGAACCCCCACTGATTACGAAGCAGGTCGGTCAGCAGCCAGCGGTTGGCGGTGGAAGGCATGCCATTGATCTCGTTGAAAGAGGTCATGACGGAACCCACCCCGGCCTCCACTGCCGCTTTATAAGGCGGCAGATAGGTTTCGTAAAGGGAAAGTTCCGACAGATCCACGATGTTGTAGTCCCGGCCTCCCTGCGGAGCACCGTATGCCGCGAAATGCTTTACACATGCCATCACCGTATGCGGATCCTTCAGACGGGTCCCCTGAAAACCCTGTACCCGCACGGCAGAGATCTTTGATCCCAGCCAGGTGTCCTCCCCCGACCCTTCCGACACCCTTCCCCACCTGGGATCCCGGGTAATATCCACCATGGGGGCAAAGGTCCAGTCGAGGCCTTCGGCAGAAGCTTCCGTCGCAGCGATCTGGCAGGAATGCTCAATGGCCTCCAGGTCCCAGCTGGCCGCCTGTCCCAGCGGGATGGGGAATATCGTCCGGTGGCCGTGGATCACATCGTACCCGAAGATCAGGGGGATCTTCAGCCTGGATTCCTCCACCGCGGTCCGTTGCAGCTCTTTTATAAAATCCACGGTATAGGCATTGAAGATCGCGCCTGCCTTGCCCTGCCGGACGAGGTTCTTATAATCCGGGTTCAGCGACGGACCGGTCACGGTCCAGTCGGAAGTAAAAAGCGACAATTGTCCGATCTTCTCCTCCAGCGTCATCCTGCTGATCAACGCTTCGATTCTGATGCTGTCCGGATCGCTCTGTGAAGATCCCGGGTTCTGTCCGGATGCCTGACGAAATGTACCTGCCAGAGCGATCAGCATCAGCAAACCACAGACTTTAGAGATATTTTTCATGACGGTAAATATTGCGTTCTAAGCGTCTTTACGAATCAACGGTGATATTTTACCTGTAACTGAACCCCAGCTTCGTCAATCCCTGCCGGATCTCCGGGTTCGACATGAACAGGTTCCAAAGCAACTGTGTCCGGTAGTTCTCGATCATCCCGATCATGGGTCCCTGATCAATGGCCAGATAGGACGTCCCCCACCAGGACTCCGTAACATCAAATGCGTCGTAAAATCCATAGGGCCCCCAGAGCTTGTTGCCCAGGATGTAATAAAAGTGCCGGATGGCATTCAGGGATTGAACCGGTGTATAAGGCAGGGCCGATACCGCGGCAGTCGGGGAGATCACTCCCAGGTCGTTGGTGGGCGATTGAGCGCTGTATCCCCAGGGATTATCGCTGGCCGTCAGTCCCCAGCAATGCGTGCTGTAACCGACCCAGCCGTGCGGATTGGCCACGCAATAAGAGAAATTGATCAGCGACTGGTTCTGATTCTGTTCCCAGTAATTGGCATACTGGTCGGTCAGGTTCCGGGGATCCAGTCCCAGGTACGTGTACTGGGTAAAAAATAAAGGTCCTCCGTAAGGTTCTCCCAGGGGGAGCACATAGCCGTAGTAAGCATTCCCGTTCCCGATCCCGCCGTTCTGCGCATAGCCCTGGTGATAGGCGGCGGCGGAGATCGGATGCGTTGGCGAGGCGGCGGCCATCACGTAGGTGATCAGGGTCTCATTATAGCCCTGTACTTTTACATTTACGGCGAAGCCGTAATTCGGCGACCAGTTCCAGTAGAGCACATTTTGTCCCTGGGTGTACCATTCCCAGTCGATCGAATCCACCAGTGCGGTGATCCGGTTTCGAAGGGAATTTTCATTGACCAGGGTGGAATCAAGGTATTGCCGCATCGTCAGCAGTCCCATCGCCATATACGAGGTCTCCACAATATCGCCTCCGTCATCCTGGGCCCCGAAAGGGACGACATGACCGGTGTTACCGTTCGACCAGTGGGGCCAGGCCCCGTGGAACCGGTCGCAGGTTTCCAGGTACGTGAGGATCTTATCCAGTCGCGCAAGTCCTTCGTCCCGGGTAACGAATCCCCGGCTGATCCCCACCACCAATCCCATCACGCCGAAACCGGATCCACCGGTCGTCACGACGTCGCCGGAGGTATTTCTTTCCAGGGCCATCCCGGAAGCAGGCTGGGCGAAATCATAGAAATATTTGAATGTCTGCTGCTGCACCAGGGTAAGCAGGTCGTCATCCGGAATGACCGGGAACTTCGGGGTGGAGTCCAGGGCGGTGTAAAAAAAATTGGAGAATCCATCGAACACGAACCCGTTCTGTGCTTTCAGGAAGGAAGATATATTAAAATAATAGCGGGAATAATCCAAAAGCTCGTTCACATTGGTGACGGTCACTTTCCGGTTGCTGTCGGATAGCGAAACATTCACCGGCAGGTTGGAGAGGGAGAAATACGGTTTATAATTGGTTGAATCCACCGGATTGGAGAAAAGTACTTCGATCGAGATGCTTTTCCAATCTATATTCCGGGGATGCACGGTCGATTGAAATCCGGTCTGGTTGATGGTGATCGTCTGGATGGTAAGGCTCCCGTTACGGGTGATGAACGGATACGTGATGGCACTGAACACTCCTCCGCTATGCCCTTTCAGCCCGGAGGATACTACGACCTGGTAGGCGGTCATATAATCCAGGAAATGCAGGGGCTTAAGGCTGACGACGGTATTCTGCTGAGCATACAGGATGGTGCAGGGGATTTGGGTTTGACCCTGGTTTTCCAGGATCACATTCGTTCTTACCGTAGCCGTATCCACCGGTTCGTTAAAGGAAAGGTACACCGCCGAATCCACCGGCATGTTCTTATTAGGCCCGGCCGCCTGGAGCAGGGTAGACCCTATGCTGACCTGGAGCAGTTGCAAGGCACCTGCCGATGACGAGGTCTCCTTCTTGCAGGCATCCAGCAAAAGAAGATTCAGAGTTCCGGCCGTCAGCAAAATGAAATAAGCCCGGCATTTCATCATAACAAAATTAATACGATTTCCAACTGCAATAAAATGGAAAAAGCCCGGAGCAGGGTATAAAAAAAGGGTTAAGGAATTTCCTTAACCCTTTCTCTTCAGATTTACGTAACGGATTACGGTTTTATGCTGTTATACATGGAAACAATCTCATTTTCCGTCAGGGCCTTATGCCAGATCCTCACTTCATCCAGCTGGCCGTGGAAATGGTTTGCATAGGGTTTATCGTAAGCGCCCCACGGGGTATCATTCCAGAGGGTGCTGCTCTTCGATTTGATAAACCCGAAAGCCAGGATGTCTTCGCATTCTGTCTGGGCGGAATTCCATTCCATCCCGGAAGCCCTCATCAGCGGAGAACCGGCATAGAGGTTGAAATCCTGCTCTTTTTCCTTTTGCCCATTGATGTACATGGTACCCACCTTGGTGTCGGCATTGTACCGGCACACGACATTGGCCCACTGATCCTTCACCAGGGCTGCTAATCCACCCAGGTCCCTGAGGTCGCGGCAGAAGGTCCATCCCACATATCCCAGGTTGCCATCGGCAGAGAACCAGAGATCGGTATTTGTGGCCGTATCATTTACATTATAGGAAGCGGCCATTTTGCAGGTTGAGTACGCTCCGTCAATTTCATATTCAAAGCCGTGGAACGCACCCAGGCCCATGACGAACTGTCCCTTGGAATTCCCGGACGTATCGGTAAGGCCGGAGACCGCATGTACCCAGAACGCCAGGGTGAAGCTGTTGGTGTTCAGAAGAACGTCGGCGCCCGGGACTTCAATGATGCTCGTGGTTCCGTCAAAATCGGCGGCCTGTCCGGCAGCTGCATTGAAGGAAGAGACATAATTGATATTCGTCGGGGTGCCATTCAGCGTGCCGACCTGGTCGTTGGCGTTCCCTTCAAAATTCCAGTAAGCCACCGCGCCGGCAGGCACAAAGGTCCCTACCGTCGTAAAATACTTGGTGATCATGCTGAGCCCCTGACCATCCGTTGATTTCACTCCGTTGATCACCAGGGTGTACTGCGATCCGTTACCCAGGTTCCCGCTGGGAGTGATCGTAATGGCTGCGCCGTTGGTGGTTACGGTAATCGTTACCAGTGAGGTATCATATGCCTGCGTCAGCGTGATCGTGTTCGTGTTGGCAGTAGTCGCATCCACATCCAGGTTGAAAGTTGCCGTAATGGCACTGTTCGCGGGTACATTGGTGGGAGGAACTGCTGCGTTAAGGTCGATCGCCCCGGCTTTCAGCGAGGTGAGTGAGAACGTGGTTGTTTCACTTTTTTTCTTGCATCCTACTGCCCCGATCATCAGGGCAACGGCCAGAATCATAACATTCAGAATGACAATTTTTCTTTTCATACTCCTAAAATTTAAAGTTCAACAATTAAACAATAACCGATAAATTCATATATTATTATATTAATATCCCGGATTTTGTGTAATACTGCCTTGCGACAGGTCGATTTCGCTTTGCGGGATCGGAAGGATTTCATTTTTTCCGGCAACAAAACCCAGCGAATCCAGCGTTGCCGCCGCTCTCCCGGTACGCACCAGGTCCCAGAATCTCCAGCCTTCCATGGCCAGCTCATGCCGGCGCTCGTTAAAGATAATATCGCGCAATGCAACCTGGTCGGTGGTCGTGATATCGGGCAGGATCGAATTATTTCCCTGCCGCGCCCTGGCTCTCACCATATTGAGGTACGTCAGGGCGTCCGAAGGTTTTCCATCCTCATTCAGGGCTTCGGCAGCCATCAGCAGCACATCGGCGTAGCGGATGATCCGGCGGTGATGTCCCCAGTTCGGAGGAGTGGAGCTGCCGGCCACCCAGACTTTCCGGTTGTAGCCTTCGATCTCGATGGTATCCCCGTTGGGTCCCAGGGTGAAATCGGGGGTGCCCCCGTCTCCCTGGATGGTGATACCGTCGATCACATCCCCCAGGTTGATGATGGTCCCCTGGTACCTGGGATCCCCGGGTTCAAAGGAACGCCGCAGGGACATCGAAGGCCGGTTGAATCCCCAGCCCTTGTTCGGGGTGCCCCGGACTCCCTGGGTATTCCCGTACTGATCGCCTCCTGCTTGCGTGTTTTCCACCGACAGGGAACCCACTTCAAATACGGATTCCACGCCGTTGTTTCCGTTTGTGCCGTTAGCATTGATGAATACCGGCTCGAGGCTGTACTGGCCGGAGTTGATCACCTGCAGGGCATAGAATTCCGCCTGGGGAAAATTATGGCGGAAAAGGTACACCCGGGCCAGCAGGGCATCGGCTGCCCCTTTCGTGGCGCGCCCGATATCGGCCGATGCATACCCGGATTTCAGGGGGAGGTTCTCACTGGCAAACATCAGGTCCGAAACGATCAGCTGGTAAACCGCAGCCGTATCGGAACGGCTCATGGCCAGTGGCGGATCCGTCACCGTGACGAGAGGAACCGGTCCCCAGGCACGGACCAGGTCGAAATACAGCAATCCCCTCAGGAACCGTGCTTCTGCGACATACCGGTTTTGCAGGGCGGCATCCATGGCTATGCCCGGCACTTTTTCGATCACCAGGTTGGCCCTTTTCACCCCCACATACAGGGCATCCCACCAGCGGTCGAGCCCGTCCTGGGTCGGCGAGATCTTGAAATAATCATACGGACCGACGGTTGAAGCCTGGTCGGTCGGGTTGCTGCCCTTCCGGGCATCGTCCGACATGATGTCCAGGATGGGATAGCCGCCCGAATGATAGAACCATTCCCTCAGGGATTCATAGGTGGCGTTGGTTGCCAGCTGGGCATCCGATGCACTGACCGGAAACTGGTCCGTGGTCAGTGCCCCCTGGGGATCTTTCTGCAGGAACTTCTGACAGGCCGGCAAAGAAAGGACCAATACCAGGAGCAGCAGGGTGGCGGAGAATATCTGAAATCTTTTCATGGACTTAAAAATTTAAATTCAGGCCAATGGAATAGGTGGAAGAAATCGGATAGACGCTGTAATCGATCCCTGCGCTCAGCGGATCCGCACTCCCGATTTCAGGGGAATACCCGGTGAATTTGGTCAGGGTGTACACATTTTCCGCTTTCAGATAAATCCGGAATTTCTGCATTTTCATCTTTTTGCTTACCGATTGCGGCAGGGAATATCCCAGGATGATCGACCGAAGCCTCAGAAAGGATCCATCCTGGACGTAATGATCGGAGATATCATAATTATATCCGCCGAACGACGGCCTCGGCTCGGAATTGCTGGTGCCTTCCCCGTACCATGAATTCAGCACATCCGATTCAAAATTATATTTATCCGGCCGTACCAGTTCCTTGGCGTTTAAGATCTTGTTGCCGGTCTGACCCTGGATATCGAACGAAAAATCGATCCCGATGATCTCCATCCCGAAGCTTAGACCGAAAATGAATTTAGGCAGGGGGGAGCCGATAAAAGTGCGGTCTCTCAGGTCCAGCTTGCCGTCCCCGTTCACATCCACGTAACGGAGATCGCCCACGCCCGCGTCCGGAAGGTGGGGATAGGAATCAAGTTCCTGCTGGTTCTGGAAAATCCCATCGGTCTTGAACCCGTAAAACTCCCCGATGGGCCTCCCGACCACCGTGGCCGTACTGTAGCGCCCGTCCCCCAGCGCCCCGCCGTAGAGCACCGTGTCGGAACCGCTCACACCGCCGATGGTCAGCACTTCGTTATGAAGCGTGGTTCCGTTGACGTTGATGTTATACTTGAATTTGCCCACCTGATCGCGCCATCCGAGGGTAAACTCGAATCCCCGGTTAAGCACTTTCGCAGCATTGAACCATTCCTGAGTCCCGACCCCGTACCCGAAATATCCGGGGACGGATAACTGCAGGAGGATCTTATCCGTGACCTTCCTGAAATAGTCGAATTCCCCCGTGAGCCGGTCATTGAAGAACCCGGCCTCCAGCCCTACGTCCAGCTGCGTGGTCACTTCCCATTTGAGGTCCTGGTTTCCCGGCGAGCCGAAAGACGCCCCGGGATTCAGAGCCGCAGGATTGCCCAGCACCGCACCGATCTCGGAATTCACCAGCGAATATCTTCCGAGGTAGGGGATCTTATCGTTCCCTACTTGTCCCCAGCTTCCGCGCAGCTTCAGGCGGGAAATGAATTTGACATTTTTCAGGAATTTTTCCTCAGAGATATTCCATCCCAGCGCGAACGAGGGGAAATTTCCCCAGCGGTTGGATTCGCTGAATTTGGAGGAGCCGTCCCGCCGGAAAGTGACCGTGACCAGATACCGGTCGCCGTAAACATAATTCACACGGCCCAGGTAGGATATCATCGAGAAGAAATTATTGGCATCCACCCCGTCGGAAAAAGCTCCCAGGTTGTTGATCTGGTTGGAGGCATCGTAGATGTTGATGCCGGACAGGTACCAGAAATTGGATCCGTCCCGGATCAGGTTCTGGCCGGTGATGGACACCTGCTCCGATGTCGTGCTCTGCATGGTATACCCGATCACGGCATCGATGGAATGCTTCTTGATCTTTTTATTGTAGGAGAGGGTATTTTCCCAAAGCCACCCGAAACGGTCCGAATATCCTTTCACCAGGAGGCTGTATTCATTGAACTGCTGCGGCGATACGGTATAGGCCGGCGTAAAGCTGACCGCCTTGTCATACATGGCATCCACCCCGAAACTGGACTTCAGGACAAAATCCTTCAGGAAGGTGAGTTCGCCGAACAGGTTCCCCACTGCCCGTACGATCTTGTCGCTGCTGTTGGAATACTCGAGCGCAGCGATCGGGTTTCCGACACCCGGGATAGGGGTGTAGCTGCCATCCGGATTATAGGGTTCAAGTACCGGAAGAGCCCGGTATGCCTGGTAGACCACCCCCGGAGGATTTTCGTGGTTGACGTACTCGAAGGTCAGGTTATGACCGAGCCGGAAGAACGGATACAGGTTATAGGTGTTGTTGATCTGCAGGGTGATCCGGTTATAGGAGGATTTGTCCACGATCCCCTGCTGGCCGAAATACCCGAGGCTGATGTAATAATCTATGTTCTTGGCGGCGCCGGAAGTTGAAATATTGAAATTGTAGATCGGGGCGGTCTTGAATATCTCCTTCTGCCAGTTGGTGTTCGGCACCAGGTCGATGTTATTGTAGCTTCCGGGCTCGATTGCATTGGAGATCGCGGCAAAGTCGTGACCGTTCAGCAGGGGGATCATGTGAGCGACCGTCTGAATTCCTGTTTCTGCCGAAACGTTGAGCATATTCTTCCCCTCCGCTCCATGTCCTGATTTCGTAGTGACGATGATGACGCCGTTCGCCCCCCGGTTTCCGTACATGGCCGTGGCGGACGCGTCTTTCAGGACTTCCATCGAGGAGATATCGGAGGAATTCAGGAAGGAGATATCATCCAGGATCACTCCGTCCACCACATAAATGGGGTTGTTGTTATTCAGGGTTCCCACCCCCCGGATCCTTACGATGGGACTGGACCCCGGAATACCGGAAACATTGGCGATCTGTACCCCCGCCACTTTCCCCTGCAAAGCGTCCATCGGGTTGATGGCAGTGATCTTGGTGAGCTCTTCCGATTTCACGGACGCCACCGAGCCGGTCAGATCGCTTTTCTTGACCGTGCCATACCCGACCACCACCACTTCATTGAGGGAAATCTTGGTGGGTTCGAGCAACACGTTGATCACTACCTGTTTCCCCACCCGTATCGATTGTGAAACATACCCCATGTATGCGAAAACCAGGGTGTCCGATTCCGATTTGACCGTGATCGTGTATTGCCCGTCAATATTCGTCACGCTGCCGATCGTGGTTCCCTTGATCACCACGGTGGCTCCCGGCAGGGTTTCCTTGGTATCGGCAGCGGAAACCGTCCCGGTCACCCTGATTCCCTGGGAATATAAAAGCGGCGGGAGAATCAGGATAAACAGGCCCGGAAATAAAATCCTTTTTACCATCAGCAGGAAAAAGGCGCTTAAATCAGGTAAAGGACGTCTCATACTATAGGATTTATTCTTTGGTTGATGCAATATACAATAAAAATTATAGAATTATTTAATATCGTCCATGTTTTTTATAGGGGATGCCCTGCTACTATACCTTTTCGCAAATGTACAGCATTTTATATTAAATTAAACCAAATAAAGAAAATAAAATAAAAACATTACAGGAACGGATCCTGCCAAGAGACCCGGTAATATCAAAGCCGGCCAATCCGTCCCCTAGGAGGATAGAAGAATTTGCCCTATATTTGTCTGAATCCCCAAACCACCGTCCTATGGATATCTTAGAGAACGAAAAAAAGCTGGGGCTCACCTATATCCGGGTCGTCCTAAAATATTACCGGCTCATCCTGGCCTTCCTGGCGATTGCCTGCCTGGCCACGTTCATCATCACCCTGCTGATACCCAAAAAATACACTGCCAGCGCGGTTGTCTTCCCCACAGAAAGCAACTCCCTGGAGGATGTCATCCGCAATCCGCAGTTCGGGTATGATGTGGAAGCTGACCGGCTGATCCAGCTGCTCGAATCGCGCACTATCCGCGACAGCATTACCAAAAAATACAACCTCCTGTCGTATTACGGCATCGATACGCTGGATCAGGATTATTACGATCGCCTGAAAAGAAAATTTAACCGGGATATCAATTTCTCCAAGACGATCTTTATGTCGGTGGTGATTTCCGCAAAGACCAGGGATCCGGTACTTTCGGCGAATATCGTCAACTCGATCATCGGGCTGCTCAACAAAACGCGGGAGACCCTGCTCAAGCAAAACCTGGCGCCGACCGTAGCCTCGCTTACCCGGGAATACAATTCCCTGCAAAAGGACCTGGACAGCCTGAGCGGTATCGTGGACCGGATGGCAGGAAAAAGAAAAGGGATCCGTCAGTACATCCAGGCAGACCGTAACATTTCGATCATTCTCGACAAGGACCAGGTGGGGGATGACCAGGCCTCAAAGGCGCTGCAAACGGTCGTAGACCAGTATAACCTGAGGCTGAGCTGGTTCTATGACGTGCAGACCCGCCTCAAGAATTCCCGGCTGATGATGGAACGCCCCCTCCCCTCGGTATATGTCGTGGAAAGCGCCATTCCTTCGTATAGAAAAAGCTCGCCCATCCTCTCCCTCAATCTGGGAATTGCCCTGGTGGGAGGCTTTATCTTCATATCGTTCGTACTGTTCTTTTACGAGCGCATCCGGTTGTTTGGGAACCGGGGAGATGTATAATGAACCGGAAGCCCGGCATACGTTTTTATGCGGCCGCCGCCCTGGTATGCCTGGGTTGGCTGGCTCTCTTCGAATATTCCCTGATCACGGAGAACAGGCTGTTCATGTGGGGCCTTGTGGCTTCGGTTCCCTTCCTGTTGCTTATTGCGTCCCTGTTTTTCGATCCGGAGTTTTTCCTGTTCTCCATCATCTTTTTTGTGCCGCTTTCCGTGAAAGTGGATCTGCCGGGTGGATTTGCCCTGTCCCTGATCTCCGAGATCCTGATGGCGCTGATCTGCGGGTTCCTGGTCCTCCAGACCGGAGAGATCCGCAAGGCCGACCGGAGGATCTTCCGGTATCCGCTGTTCGTGATCCTGATGGCCGGTATCGCCTGGGACCTGGTTTGCTGTGTAATGAGCTCCATGCCGCTGGTTTCGGTTAAACGGACGTTCATCCAGGCAGTGTATATCCTCGTGTTCTTTTACCTGTTCTTCCTGTATTTCGACCGGCCCCGGAATATATTGAGATTTTATCTGCTGTATGCCCTGGGAATGATCCTCCCGATCCTGAACGGCATGGCCTGGCATTCCCAGTATCATTTCAATTCCCAGTCCTCGTATTACATGCCGCAGCCCTTCTTTATCGAGCATACCATTTACGGGGCCACCCTGGCGTTCATCCTGCCGGTCCTGTACTATCTCACGTTCATACCCAGCGAATATAACCGGGGTCGGATAAAACGGGTGGGTTTCGGCCTGCTGCTGCTTCTTTGCTTTACCGCGGAATTCCTGTCCTATTCCAGGGCAGCCTGGCTCAGTTTACTAACCATTCCGGCCGCGCTGGTCATTTTTTATTTCAGGATAAGGCCGGTGTATCTCATTGCGCTCCTGGGAGTGCTGGTGCTGGTTTGGGTGCTGAATACCGGCCCGATCATGGACTTTATCAGCCGGATCGAATCAAGAAGCAACCGGGGAAATCTCAGGGAGCAGGTGGTCTCCATTGCGAATATCCAGACCGACATCTCCAATGTGGAAAGGATCAACCGGTGGAAATGTGCCTTAAGGATGTTCCTGGCCCGTCCCTTGAGAGGCTTCGGTCCGGGCACCTACCAGTTCCAGTACGGGCAATTCCAGGTCCGGAGCGAAATGACCCGGATCAGCACCTATCACGGCGAAAAAGGGAACGCACACTCCGAATATCTCGGGAAGCTCGCTGAGACCGGTCTGCCGGGTTTCCTGATCTACCTGGCTGCCATTTTCTATACCCTGTTCACTGCCTGGAAGATCATTTTCCGGACCAAGGATAAAGAGCTACGTACTTTCACCATCCTGATCATGTGCTGCCTGCTGCCTTACTTTGTGCATACGATATTCAACGGGTTTGCCGAGCATGACAAGATCGCTTCCCTGTATTACGGAAGCCTTGCCGCCGTGGCAGCGCTTGATATTTACCGTTTCAGGAAGGGATCATGATGGAAGTTGCATCGCCCGGTTCCACTGGCAGGAGAGAGATGCTTCTCTGGATCCTGCCCCCTGTACTGCTGGGGGTTTTCTCTGTCATTTCAGGGTACAATGGCCTGTACGGACAGGACTCTTATGAATATCTGCGGTATTCCCGTGCGCTGCACCTGTTCATGGCGGGCGGAGCGCCTCCGGGCCCCTTTCTCTGGCCGGTTCTGTATCCCCTGGCCGGGGCCCTGGTTTCTTTCATTCTGCCCGCCATCTTTTCCCTGCAGCTGGTCAGCCTGGCCGCGCTTGGAATTTCCTCCTTTTTCCTCCGGGAGATCCTGAACCGGCTCTTCCCCGAATACCGAACGGGGACCCTCACCTATACTTTCCTGTTCTATTCGCTTTCCCCGTTCATCCTGCGGTATTCGGCCAGCATCATGAGCGAATCCCTGGCGTTATTGTTCCTCACCGGGTTTTTTAATTATTACCTGGCTTATTTCAGGGAAAGGAAACCGGCGTATTTCCTCCGGCTTTGCCTGTTCGCGGCCTGCGCGATCAACACCCGGTATCCTACGCTGGTTATCCTTGCGGTGCCGTTGGTGCATACGATTTTCATCTTTGTGAAGAATTTTCACTGGCGGGCACTGGCGGGTTCGGTCCTGATCCTTGCTGTCGTATTCTTACCCGGGGTCCTGGCAACCCGGTTACCGGGAGGAACGGAACCTCTTCAGACAAATCTGGAATTTTGGTCGGGCAAGTTTCTCCAATGGTCCCCCGCGAACTTTTTCAAAAGCTCATTCCTGACCGAAGACGGGCATCTCCAGTATCCTTTTCCAAACCTCGTTTACATCCTGAGCTGTGCCGTTCACCCGGGATTTCTTTTTACGGGGTTTTTGTTTGTGATCTTTATCGGATCCCCGGAAAACAAATGGAAGCATTCGGGAGGGATCCTGGCCTCCCTGGCGGTTTATCTGCTGTTCCTGGCCGGGCTGCCGGTGCAGAATGACCGGCTGGTGCTGCTGGGGTTTCCCATAGTATTGATCTTTTTCGCCGGAACCTTTCTCCGGCTTTATAACAGGTTCCTGCAAAAGAAAAAATGGAGGGTTCTCTTCATTACAGGGGTGATCCTGATCCAGCTTGCGATCTTTTACCGGGCGTTCCTGCCGTTTTACCGGGATAACCGGGATACCAGGTACATTGCGACCCGGATATCGGCGTACCCGGATAAAACCATTTATACATTTAACATCGACCAGGCTCTTAAAGCGTACGGCGTACAAAACAGGATCGTGAATATCTGGGAAAAGCCGGTCCGGGAGTTTGAGCCGCATGCACTGGTGTTGTTCAATCTTACCAAAACAGCCGTTCAATGGAAGGGGTTGAATCCGATGCTGAACTGGGAGAAGGTGAACCGGGAACATCATCTTAAAATACTGGAACAATTCCCGATGGGATGGGAACTTTATGGGATCTCCGATTAACATAGCCATCCTGACCCCGGGGTTTGCTGCCGCTGAGGACGACACTTCGGCGATCCCCTCCCTGCAGCTATACCTGAAGTCTCTGAAAGCAGCCTTTCCGGAAATCCGGCTGCACGTGCTTTCTTTCAGGTACCCATTCCGGAAAGGAGACTACGATTGGAATGGGATCCCGGTGTATGCGGCAGGCGGTAAGCACCGTAAATGGAATCATCTGGGCGTATGGACCAGGGTATTCATGAGATTGTACCGGATGTATCGCCGGGGGCAATTGGACCTGATCCACTCCTTCTGGCTTACGGAAACAACGCTGGTGGGGGCGATGTTCGGCAGGTTGACGGGCATCCCGGTCCTGGCGACCGCCATGGGCCAGGATGTGAAGGATCAGAACAGATATCTGTTTTTCCTGCGCCCTTTCCCGCTCGACGTGGTGCTGGTCTCCCGCTTCCAGTCGGGTGTCCTGAAAAAGCGGGGAAAGATGAACATCGGACGGGTCATTCCTTTCGGGGTCGATGCTTCCTGTTATCACCCCGACCCGAGTTCGGAAAGAGCGGTCGATATTCTCGGCGCAGGCAGCCTGAATGCGGTCAAGAATTACGACCTCTTTATCCGCGTTGTGAAACAGGTATCCAATGAGTTTCCGGATCTCCGTTGCCGGATCCTCGGAGGAGGGCCGGAGAAAGACCGTATCACGCAACTCATCCGGGAAAACGGATTGGAAAGCAACATCACGCTCACGGGGCCGCTGGAGTACCGGGAAGTGCAGGAAGAGATGGCCGGCGCGAAGATCCTGCTGCACACCTCGCGGTTTGAAGGTCAGGGACTGGTGATCACGGAAGCCCTGGCGGCAGGAATGTTCGTTGTTTGCTTCCCGGTGGGGATCGCCGCCGACCCTATTTCGGAAAAAATTCATACCGGCAGCACCGGGGAAGAACTTGCCTTGAAGATCCTGGAGATCCTCCGTCTGAAAGACCCCTCATTTAACCCGGAAATACCCTTGAAGATCGGGCAAACGGTTGAAGAATACGCGTCCATCTATCGTACATTTGTATAAATTGACCGGAGTGAGCCCCGAACAACTATCCATCCTGCGCATGCTGCTTTACTTTGATCATTTCAGCCATCCCCTGGAGCGGGAAGAGGTTTTTGAATTGCTGAACCCTTCTGCCGGTTACGATACCTTCCTGAGGGCGATGGAGGATCTGATTGCCCGGGGATATGTCGGGGAGGAATCCGGGTATTATTTCCTGATGAACGGCCGGTCGGATATCCGGGAAAGGGTGGAAAAAGTAAAAAAAACAAAAAAGTATTTCCGCGTGGCAGCCTGGATCTCCCGGCTGATCTTCTGGCACCCGTTCGTGCGGGCAGTATTTATTTCCGGCTCCCTTTCCAAAAATGCCATCTCCCGGAAAGATGATATCGATTTTTTCGTGATCTCGGAATCCGGCAGACTCTGGGTCAGCCGATTCGCACTGATGCTGTTCAAGAAAATATTCCTCCTGAATTCAAAGAAATATTTCTGCATCAACTACTTCATCGATACGGAATCCCTGATAATCCCGGATCACAATATCTTCACCGCGGTGGAACTGGCTTTTATGAAACCGTTGCAAAATCCGGCGCTGTACGAGAAATTCATTGCGAGCAACGGATGGATCCGGCAGTACTTTCCGAATAAGTCCTTCCCGGCCGACGGATGCCGGGATTCGAGGGATCCCTGGTTCAAGAGGATGATCGAATACCTGCTGAAAGGGAAAGCCGGTGACCGCCTCGACAGCTGGTTCCTTAGGCTATACCGGAAGAGGGCCCGGAAAAAGTACAGCCGGCAGGATCCGGAATCCTTCCGTCTCAATTTCAGGTCCGAAAAGAATGTATCCAAACACCACCCCAGCGGATACCAGCAAAAGATCCTGGAGGATTATGGAAAAAAAGTCAGGGAATTTGGCATCCTGCACGGGATCGACCTGACTCTCCCACAATAGGAAAGGCTATGGCGGACATATTGCTTACGCACTCTTTCCTGCTTCGGTTCGATCCGAAGCAGTTCAGGACCGGGCAGGCCTATGCTCCGTTGGGAACCCTGTATGCCGCCGCCATGCTTCGCAAAACCGGGATCAGCTTTGAATTGTATGACCCGATGTTTGCGGAAAGTCCGGAAGCGCTGGTACCGGTCCTCCGCCGGGAAAAGCCGAAAATCCTGGTCATTTATGACGACGGGTTCAACTACCTTTCCAAGATGTGCCTGGGAAATATGAAAGATTCCGCCTGCCGCATGATCCGCGCCGGCAAGGAGCAGGGAGCGACCGTGGTGATTTGCTCGGTGGATGCCAATGATCATGCACCGTTTTACCTGGACCAGGGAGCGGATTATTGTATCCTGGGGGAAGGGGAGCAGACGCTTGCCGAATTGTCGGAAGCCCTGGCAGGAATGACAAGGCAGCAGATACCGGACATCCCGGGGGTCAGTTGGAAAGCGCCTGGCGGGGTGCGCAATTCGAGACCGCGGGAAGTAATTACCCGGCTGGATGATCTTCCGTTTCCTGCCTGGGATCTGCTGGACATGGACAGGTACCGGAGATTCTGGAAAAGAAAGAACGGCAGTTTCACCCTGAACCTGGTAACCACCAGGGGCTGTCCTTACGGATGTATCTGGTGCGCCAAGCCGGTTTACGGCAATCATTATAATGCCCGGAGTCCGGAAAACGTAGCGGCTGAGCTGAAGCTTCTGACGGAGAATTATCATCCCGACCGGATCTGGTTTGCCGATGATATTTTCGGGCTGAAGCCGGGGTGGATTGAAGAGTATGCCGCAAAGGTCCGGCCGGAAAACCTGGTGTTGCCCTATACGATCCAGTCGAGGGTGGACCTGTTGCAGGATGACCGGACCGTCGCCTCCCTGGCAGCTTCCGGATGCAATAAAGTCTGGCTGGGGATCGAATCCGGCTCGCAGAAGATCCTCGATGCCATGCGGAAAGGCACCACGGTGGAACAGGCAGAGGCTGCCTCCGTGAAGCTGAAAGAAGCCGGCATCCGCCAGGCCTTTTTTCTGCAGCTCGGATTTCCGGGAGAAACCCGGGAGGATATCGACCGTACCATCCGCCTGATCACCCGTCTGCTTCCGGATGATATTGGCATTTCCGTGACGTATCCCCTTCCGGGCACCCCGTTTTTTGAAGCGGTTAAAAGTCAGATGAAGGAAAAAATGAGCTGGTCGGATTCCAACGACCTCTCGCTGCTTTACCGCAGTTCTTTTTCCCCGGCATTTTACCGGTACCTGCACCGGTATATCCATAAATATTACCGGTTCCGCCAGGCGATGTTCTATTTGCGGTCGTTCCCGGGTAAGCGAACCTCTCCTGAAAAAGGAAGGATCCGGAGGATCCTCCTGATGCCATACTATTACCTTTTCTCAGTCTTCTACCAGTTCCTTGTAAAACGGGCGGAACATGCCGGATAATCACCTTTTTGATGAACTGGCTGCCCGGTACGATGAGCAGTTCTCCTTCAGTAAGTCGGGCAGGCTTCAGCGGGAAAGGGTGCACCGGTTCCTGCGGCGGGTGATCGTTTCCGGGATGAACGTGCTGGAGATCAATTGCGGTACCGGCGAGGATGCTTTCTTCATGGCTGGCTTGGGGTGCAATGTGCTGGCCACAGATGACTCTCAGAAAATGATCGATCAATGTGTCGGAAAATTAAAAGGGAGAAGTGAGGAGGCAGGAGTTGTTTTTAAGAAAGCGGGCTTTACGGAGTTGGAACAATTCGACGAGGGAAAAAAATATGATCTGGTTTTCTCGAATTTCAGCGGGCTCAACTGCATTCCCGCGGAGGAGATAACCCGGCTTTCTGCCACCCTGTCCTCCCTGCTTGTGCCGCGGGGCAAAATGATCCTGGTGGTGTTCGGTACACGGTGCGGATGGGAGATCGGCTACCGGCTGCTGAGGCACAGGGGGGAACGCCCCAACCGCAGGAGAAGGAATAAACCGGTCATTTTCGGACCGGTTGATTCAAAGACCCGGATCTATTATTATTCGCCGGGAATATTCACCAGGTTATTTTCGAAGG
>DATJQF010000076.1:0-4378 GCA_035505995.1 Bacteroidales bacterium | reverse complement strand
AGATGATCTGCCCGGCGTCCAGGTCCGAATATTTGCTGTTCAGCCACAGGCTGCCTGCATAGTCCAGGTCGAACTGCGAGTAGGCCATGGTCGCCACGGCGCCTTTGATCCAGCCGATCCGGGCCTTGCCGAACTTCACCTGCACCTGGTTATCGGAATTGAGGAGCTTGTTGACGTCCAGGTCGCCGTAGGATACCTCCAGGTCCCCTTTCCCGGCCAGCTCTCCCACATATACGTCCCCGAATTTGTTGGTGATGTTGAGATCGAGGTAGGAAGGCATATTGACTTCATAATCGATGCTGAAATTCCCGGTGGAGTTCCGGTTCTCCCCGAGGGAGGTCTTGGCGCTGATCACGCCGGCAGCCGAGGAAATATCCACCGTGATCTTATCAAAGAAGCGGTTGGCTTCATCCTGGTTATGGGCCAGCACGGTGATGGTGACCTCGATCGTTACCTGGTCCTTGTCCCAGTTGTTGCAATGCACCTTGCCGAACCGGTTATCGATGACCAGCTTGTCTCCCTGCTTCACGGGGAATTCCTTGTTGATGGTCCTGGTATATTCATCCTTGGCGCTCACGGCGGCAAGACCGGCCAGGAAAAAGAAGAGTACGAGTAAGACGAAGATTTTATAAGTTGCTTTCATGGCGATAGGAATTGGGGGTTAGTGGTTATTGTTGCATCCTTTGCTGATCATGTTGTCCAGGATGGTTTCTTTCATTTGCTGGTTACGGATCAGGGCGGCGATCACCTTTTCGTTGTCCGGGTTGTTTTTCAGGGTGTTCTTCAGGTCATCCGTCTCGAGATTCAGGGCGTTGAGCTGGTTCTGCGCGCGGGCGGAGAGGTTTTTCGCCCCCGGGCAGCTTTTCTCCATATTCCTGATCTCGATCATGCGGTCCTGGACTCTTCCGTCATAATAGCTCAAGGCGTCCCTCACTTCGGCGGAAAGTCCGGAGGCCGATTGCTTTTGCGGGAAAAGCCCGAAAAAGTTCTGCCGGGCCACATAGGTCAGGACGAACGACAGGGCCAATAGCAGCACGAGGGAGGCGGCTATCCGCATCATGACCGGGCGGGAGGAGCGCAGGTACGATTTCCGCTCTTCGCGGGCGAGCCTGGCCTCAAACCGTTTGAAATGCCCCGGGTCCGGCTCCGCATCGTCGAACAGATGGCGGTTCTCTGTGACGTATTTTTCGAGAGGTTCCATGTCAGTTGAATATAAAGGATTGACGGATCTTTTTTTCTTTTAAATATTTCAGCACTTTTTGCTTGGCCCGCACGAATCTCGTCCGCGACAGGTTGTTCGATATGCCCAGGATCTCGCTGATCTCTTCATGGTCGTAGCCTTCCAGCAGGAACAGCGTGAGGACGATCCGGTACTCGCCGGGCAGCTGGGCGATCGCTTCCTTTACCTCCGCCACCTGGAGCTCCAGCTCCATCTCCCGGTTCTCTTCTACGATCTCGGGAAAATCAAGCTCCTGTTCATCCATGGAGATAATGTCTTTTCTCCTTCTCAATGCATCCAGCGAACGGTTGGTCACAATGCGCTTGAGCCACGACCCGAAGCTGCCCTGCCCGGTATAGGAGTCCAGTCTCTGAAAAGCGTCCAGGAAAGCTTCCTGCATGATGTCTTCCGCTTCCTGGGTGTCTTCGACGATTCTGAGGCTGGTATTGTACATGGCTTTATAATAGAGTTTATAGATCTTGAATTGCGCATCGCGGTCACCCGCTCTGCAGGCATCTATCAGGTCCTGGTGAATATTTATGTACGGGGTTTCCAAAAGCCTGAAATTTGGTCCAATGACTCGTAAATTATTCTAATGTTACAACTTTTTTCATTCCAGCATAAAAAATTTATTTTTGCGGGCTTATGACCCGGATCCGGATACCTGTTTATTTCTATGCGCTGGCTGCCATGGTCTTTTGGGGGATGTCGTTCATATGGACGACGATTTTGCTGCAAAGTTACCGGCCGGTGACCATCATCCTGATCCGGCTGATCCTGTCGGCTTCCTTCCTTTTCTCCCTCCTGCTGGCATCGGGTAAACTGGAGCGGATCCAGCGGAAAGACCTGCCGGCGTTACTGCTCAGCGCCCTGTTCAACCCGTTCCTTTATTTCCTGGGGGAGAACTACGGGCTGAAATTCTCGACCCCGACGCTGGCGGCGGTGATCATTGCCACGATCCCGTTGTTTTCGCCGATCGTGGCCTGGCTCACTTTCCGGGAGCGGCTGGGCTGGGTGAATATCGCCGGGATCCTGCTGGCCTTCGGAGGGATCCTGGTCATGCTCCTGGGCAGGCATTTTACCTTCGCGGCGGATCCGAAAGGGGTGCTGTTCCTTTTCGGCGCCGTGGTTTCAGCGCTATTCTACACGGTATTCCTGAAGCGGCTCACTTTCCGTTATTCTCCGATGAACCTGATCGCCTGGCAGAACCTGATCGGGATCATCCTGTTCTTGCCGGTATTCCTGGCAGTGGATCTCCGGCACTTCCTGGCCGTGGCGCCGGATCTGAAAATCATTTCCTCCTTCCTGTTCCTGGCCATCCTGTGCTCTTCCCTCTCGTTCGTTTTCTTTGCAAAATCCGTGAAGGAGCTGGGGATCAGCAAGGCCAACATCTTTTCAAACCTGATCCCGGTATTTACCGCGATCTTTTCCTTTTTCATGCTCTCGGAGTCCTTCACCCTCCTGAAAATTGCCGGCATGCTGATCGTGATCGCGGGGGTGTTCCTGTCGGAGTGGAACCGCCGGCGTTCCCGGTATCTTTCAACCCCTGCTTCGGGCTCCTGAAGCCCTTTATCCGACGGCTTTATTTCGTAACTTTGCACCCGCAAATGCTACTACTGACAGATGAAATTCCATCCTGAAAAACTAAAGGTGCCCGATGAGCGGATGAAACCGTTCATCGATGACGGGGAGATCGAAGGACTGCTGAGCGGAACCAAAGCCAGCCCTCAGCGGGTCAGGGAGATCATCGCCAAATCACTCGGCAAGAACCGGCTGACGCTGGAAGAGACTGCCGTCCTGGTCAATGCCTCCGCACCGGAGCTGATCGAAGAGATCAAAGCCGGGGCGGAAACGCTCAAGGAGAAAGTGTACGGTCAGCGGATCGTGCTGTTCGCTCCCTTATATATAGGCAACCTCTGCACGAACAACTGCGCCTATTGCGGTTACAAGGCATCGAATCTCGCCATGAAGCGGGTCACCCTGAGCCGGGAAGAGCTGATCGAGCAGGTCCGGGCGCTGGAGGATACCGGACAGAAGAGGCTGATCCTCGTGTACGGCGAGCATCCCAAGTACAATGCGGAGTTCATTGCCGAGACCGTGAGGATAGTTTATGGCGTGAAAAGCGGCCCGGGAGAGATCCGCAGGGTGAATATCAATGCCGCCCCGCTCGACATCGACGGTTTCCGTACGGTGAAAGACTCCCGGATCGGGACCTACCAGATCTTCCAGGAGACGTATCACCGGGGCACCTACGACCGGGTTCACCTGGGCGGGATGAAGAAGAATTATGACTGGAGGGTTACGGCCCTGGACCGGGCGCAGGAAGCCGGCATCGACGATGTGGGTATCGGGGCTTTATTCGGATTGTACGACTGGCGCTTCGAAGTGCTGGGACTGGTCAGGCATACGAACCATTTTGAGGCTTGCTACAATGTGGGGCCTCATACGATCTCTTTCCCGCGCGTGCAGTACGCTTCTTCGCTGAACATCAACAAAAACCACCTGGTCAGCGACCAGGACTTCACCCGGCTGGTGGCGATACTCCGGCTTGCCGTGCCTTATACCGGTTTGATCCTGACCGCCCGCGAGTCCGCGCAGATCCGGGATGAGATCCTGCGTTTCGGGGTATCGCAGATCGACGGCGGGACCACCATCGAGATGGGGGGATATTCCAAGAAGCAGCACCCGGATGCGAACCAGGATATCGACCTGGAGCAGTTCCAGATCAATGATAACCGTTCATTGAACGAGATCATGGAAGAGCTGATCGATCACAAGTTCATCCCTTCCTTCTGCACCTCCTGTTACCGCACGGGAAGGACAGGCGAGCATTTTATGGAATTCTCCGTCCCCGGGTTCATCAAGCGCTTCTGCCAGCCCAATGCCCTGCTTACGCTGGCGGAATACCTGGAAGATTACGCCCCTCCCGCGACCAGGGAAAAGGGGTACCGGCTGCTGGACGAGAAACTGGCGGAGATGGAGGCAGACACTTTCAAATCAAAGCTGGTGGACAAGCTGGACCAGGTGAAGCAAGGGAAGCGGGATTTGTACTTTTAAGTTCATAAAGTTCATAAAGGGGCTTGGGGGATGAAAATAACCCGTTTTGAAGATATCCAGGCGTGGAAAAAAGCGGGAAAACTTACGGTAAGTATCTATAAG
>DATJQF010000075.1:0-4462 GCA_035505995.1 Bacteroidales bacterium | reverse complement strand
GCTCAGGCCGGGCACCGGCAGCGTGCTGACGGTAATGTTATAGACAGTGGGGCTGACGGCAGTGCATCCGTTTGCATCCACGAAATTCACGGTGACGGTTTGCGGTCCGGTCGCGTTCCAGAGGATATTGACACTGTTTGTTCCCTGTCCGCCGGTGATAGTGCCTCCGGCGCTGACCATCCAGGAATAATTCGATTTTCCCGCTTCCGTAGTGTACGTGGTCGTACTGTTCAGGCAAACGGCAGCGGGACCGGAGACCGTTGGCGACGGCTGGGGATTTACAATGACCGGGAAGGAGGAGGATCTCCCGTTCCCGCAGATTGCATTTTGTCCGTATACAGTTATATTTCCGGATGATGCGGAAGGACCGAAATCAACAGTGACGGACCAGCTCCCTGCTCCCCCTGAAATAACAGCTCCTGCAGGCACAGACCATACATAGGTGGAAGCATTTGATATGGGAGGAACTGTATAGACAACGCTGTTCTGTCCCTGGCACACCGGGCTGGCACCGGTAATGGTTCCTGCCGGGGAGGGCAGCGGGTTTACGGTTACTGCAAGCTGGGAAGCGATCCCGTCGCCGCAACTGTTGCTGTGACCCAGGACCGTTATGCTTCCCGACGCGGAGAGGGTGGAGTCAAAAGTGACGGTGATGCTGTTGGTCCCGGATCCTGAGGTGATGGAAGTCCCCGGAGGAAGTGTCCAGATATACGAATCCGCTCCCGTAATGGCAGGCACCGAATAGAGGATCCCGGATTGTCCCTGGCAGACGGTTGAAATCCCCGAGATCGGTCCGGCGGGTACGGGAAAAAGATTGACCGTCACCGGGAAGGTTGACGTATTGCTGTTCCCGCAATTATTCGACGCATAAACGGTAATATTTCCCGATGAGGCATTCAGGGCATAATCCACCAGGATGCTGCTGGACCCGGCCCCGGCGGTTATGGTTGCACCGGGAGGCAGTGTCCACGTGTAAGAGGTGGCATTAGCCACCGGCGTGATGGAATAGGCAAAGCCGCCCTGTCCCTGGCATACGATGGACGCCCCGCTGACAGCGCCGGCGGCTCCCGGGACCGGATCGACCGTAACCGCGAGCTTGGTTACCGGACCCGGTCCGCAGGGATTTATCCCGGTCACTTTTAGGGTATCGGAAAGGGCGCCCGGTGAAAAATCCAGGGTGATCGAATTGGTGGTGCTGGCGCCATTGTATCCGGGCGGCAGGGTCCACGAGTAGGAATCCGCGTACATTTCAGGAACGATCGTGTACACCGCGCCGGTCTGCCCCTGGCAAACGGTTCCCGGTCCTGATAAAGCTCCCGTGGGTTTCGGCAGGGAGTCGAGGGTGATCACCACCGTATCCCTCGCGGTGCATCCGTTATTGTTGGTCACCCGCACCCAGTAGGTTCCCCCGTTGCCGGTCGTGATAGTCCGGGTGGTGGCGCCGTTGCTCCACAGGTAGAAAATATACGGCCCGGGATCCAGCGTTGTGGTGGTTCCCTGGCAGATGAGCTGGTCGGGTCCCAGCGAAACCGTTGCATCCGGATACATGGAAATATGAATCGTATCCTGCAGGGTACAGAAATCCCCGTTGGTCATGCACGCATAAAATCCTGTATCATGCACCATGTAATACCGGGAGGTGCCGACATCCGTCCAGCCGCTCCCGTCATACTTTTTCCAGTCATAGGATTGCATGTACGGACCCCCGTCGAGGCGCAGGCTGTCGCCCGGGCAGATGCTGCGGTCCACTCCCAGGTTAAGGCTGCTGTAGGCCGAATAATAACCATATTCGGAGCTGGCCCCTACATTATTGATGATCCCGAGGTGAAATTTCCCCAGGGTGTTTTTCAGGAGGTTGGCTCCCGTGGGCACCTGGGCCGTGCTCATGGAATTCCGGTAATAGACCCACTGTCCGCCGGTTCCGGGAACCACTGCAAAGCTGGCGCCGGTGATGATGGAATTGCTGCCGTTCAGGTAAAAGCTGTCCTGGTTCCCGTTCTTGGTGAGGATCAGCATGGCGAAGAAATTCGTGGTGGATCTTACAAAGCTGACCTGCGGAGAGCCGGTGCAGGAATCTTCCGGGATGATCGACGAACCGGCTTCCCCGGGGTTGCCGGAAAGATGATAAACATAAACGGGCTCGGTAGCGTGAAAAAATGCCGTATTGTTCGCCTGCGGGATCCCGTAGTTGTAAAGCTGGCCTGCATTCAGCGTGGCGGACGGAGTTCCCCCTCCATCAATATAGAGATCGGTATTATCATGAGCAGCAACGATATAAACTCTTTCATCGTTATTGCTCGGGGGAATATTATCCGCATAGCCTTTGATCACGATATAATTCCAGCCGAGGAGATTCACGGGGATGGTCTGATCGCCGATCAGGTCCCAGCCGCCGGTGATGATGGAATCGTCGCTGATCGTGATGGCGATGGGCTTATCGGCAACCACATGGGAGCCCGCGAGCGTCGCGGCAGCCGTGGTGATAAGCGTCCGCGCCGAATAGGTTTGACCCTTGTTCAGCACCACCTGGAACGGGACGCCCGCCGCATGACCGACAATGGCGATGGAAGGGGTGATCGTCACCCGGGTACCATCCTCGGTCGCAACAATGTCGAATGCCTCGCTTCCGTCGTTGGTCTGGTTGGCATAATTGTTCTGACCCGTGATCCAGAACTCGGTACCCAGGGCATTTTTCCCTTTCAGCGGAAAGATGGCAGGGTTATCGGTATTGTTCACCTCGTAATAAGCGGTCACCAGGCTGTCGGAGGTCAGCAGCAGACCTTTTTTCAGGACCTGGTCGGCGGGCCGGTTCTCGATCGTATCTTTCCAGTTGACGGGAACGGAAAGATTGAAGGTATACGTGGAGTTGGCAGGGAGGGTCTGTGTCTGAGGGGCAAAAAAAAGATCGGCCGGCATCCGGAGGGTGAAGGTAGCCGGGCTTTCCATGGTGGAAACGCGCAACAGCACCGGCGAATCCCCGTGATTGGACGAAACTTCCGGCGCAACGAACCAGAATTCGTTGTCAATCTGGGAAAAAAGGTTACCGGCGGATAAAAGAAGAGTAAAGGTCCAGAATAATCTTCTCAATAGCTTAAATTTGTCCCAATCAAGTTCCGCGTAAAAGTATAAAAAAATTTCAAGGTTCCCCGGTTAAATTACCACCTATGAAACACTTCAGAACCGACAGGGATTTCCTGGGAGAGCTGCCCGTGCCGGAGGATGCCCTTTACGGGATCCACGCCCTGAGGGCCCGGACGAATTTCCCGGATGAAACGCTTTTCCCGGCCGAATGGTACCGGGCGATCGGACTGGTGAAGCAGGCCTGCTACATGACCTATGCCGCCTTTAAGAAAGCCTGCCTGGAAAAATATCCTGCAGAAAAACTCCCGTTCACCTTGATGGATGATCAGGTCATGGAGGCCCTCCAGGCTGCCGCCGCAGAAGTAGCCGCCGGCCGGCATATAGAGCATTTTATCGTTCCGGCGATCTCGGGAGGGGCCGGCACCAGCCTGAACATGAACGTGAACGAGATCATCGCCAACGTCGCTTTACTGAAGCTGGGCCATAAGCCGGGGGAATACCGGTATGTGGACCCTGTGGAGCAGGCCAATGTATACCAGTCTACCAACGATGTGATCCCGACCTCCCTCCGCGTCACCGTGATGTTCCTGCTGAATGAACTGGAGCCGGCGATCAACCTGCTGCGACAGCAGATGGAAAAGCTGGAGAAGGACAACCGGAACGAGCTCCGGATAGGATTCACCGAGATGCAGGAGGCGGTCCCGACTTCTTTCGGGAAGATGTTCAGCGCCTATAATGAAGCCTTTTCCCGCGACTGGTGGAGAGTCTCCAAGTGTTTCGAGCGGATCAAGCTGGCGAACCTGGGAGGAAGTGCGGTGGGGACCGGACTCGCGGTCCCGAGGTTCTTCATCATGGAAGCGATCGGGAACCTGCAGCGGCTGACGCATCTCCCGATCACCCGGAGCGAAAACCTGGCCGACGCGACCTCCAACCTGGATGCATTCGTGGAGGTCCATGCCACCCTGAAATCCTTCGCGGTGAACCTCGAGAAGATGGTCTCCGACCTGCGGCTGCTGTCGTCCGATCTCCGGCAGCCCGCTTCCGAACTATCGATCCCTCCCCGCCAGGCCGGCAGCTCCATCATGCCCGGCAAGGTCAACCCGGTGATCCCCGAATTCGTGGTCAGCGCCGCGCACCGGATCTATGCCAACGATATGCTGATCGCCTCGCTCTCGGGCCAGGGAATGCTGGAGCTGAATGCCTATCTCCCCGTTATCGGGTGTGCACTGATCGAGAGCCTGAAGCTGCTCATAGCCTGTGCAAAGACGGTGAAGGAGAACCTGCTGGAGGGACTGCAGGTAAACGTGACGGCCGGCTTCGAGCGGTTGATGAAAAGTCCGGCGGTTACAACGGCATTGGTCCCTTATATCGGGTATCATAA
>DATJQF010000074.1:0-2537 GCA_035505995.1 Bacteroidales bacterium | reverse complement strand
CAAGCAATTCACCGACGACGTCAAGATAAAAGCCCTGGGACAGAACGTGCTGACTGCCGTATCACCCGGCCAGCTGATGGTCAAGATCGTGCATGACGAGCTGGTGACGCTGATGGGGACCGAGAAGACCGACCTCAACCTGAAGGGGGATCCCGCCATTATCCTCATCGCCGGGCTGCAGGGCTCCGGGAAAACCACCTTCTCCGCCAAGCTGGCCCATTACCTTAAGACCAAAAGAAATAAATCCCCGCTGCTGGTGGCCGGCGACGTGTACCGTCCTGCCGCCATCGAGCAGCTGAAGATCCTGGGCGAGCAGATCACGGTGCCGGTTTACACCGAAGAAGGCAGCCAGGAGCCGGTGAAGATCGCGAAACATTCCATTGCCCATGCAAAGGAACGGGGTTTCAACCCGGTCATCATCGATACCGCCGGACGGCTGGCCATCGATGAGCAGATGATGGATGAGATCGCGGCGATCAAAAAAGCCGTAAATCCGCAGGAGACCCTGTTTGTCGTGGATTCCATGACCGGCCAGGATGCCGTGAACACGGCAAAGGCCTTCAATGACCGCCTGGATTACGAAGGCGTGGTGCTGACCAAGCTCGACGGCGATACCCGGGGCGGAGCCGCCCTGACCATCAAGGCAGTGGTCAATAAGCCGATCAAGTTTGTCGGGATCGGGGAAAAGATGGAGGCCATTGATATCTTCTACCCCGAGCGCATGGCCGACCGGATCCTGGGGATGGGCGACATCGTTTCCCTGGTGGAGAAGGCGCAGGAGCAGTTTGATGAGGAAGAGGCCAAGAAGCTGACCCGGAAGATCGCCAAGAACCAGTTCAACTTTAACGACTTCCTTTCCCAGATCCGGCAGATCAAGAAAATGGGGAATGTGAAGGATCTGCTCGGGATGTTGCCCGGTATGGGGAAAGCCCTCCAGAATATGGATATCGACGATAATGCCTTCAAGGGCATCGAAGCGATCATCCAGTCGATGACCCCCGCCGAACGGGCCGACCCGACCCTGCTGTCGGGCAGCCGCCGGAAGCGGATCGCGTCGGGGAGCGGGACCAGCATCCAGGATGTGAACCGGCTGATCAAGCAGTTTGACGACACCCGCCGGATGATGAAAATGGTGACTACGAACAAGGGAAGGGGACTGAGGGAAGCCATGAGAAATGTCAGGAGGAATTAAGCATGAAGCTGATCGACGGTAAGCTGATCGCGGAACAGATCAAGAATGAAATTGCCCAGGAGGTGAGGGGGATGCTCGACCGGGGTTTAACGGCGCCTCACCTGGCAGCCGTGCTGGTAGGGGAGGACCCCGCCAGCCAGACGTATGTTGCCGGAAAGGAAAAAGACTGCAAGGAAGTCGGTTTCATGTCCTCGGTTTACAAATATCCGGCCTCGATCACCGAGCAGAAGCTCCTGGAGGTGGTCGCTTTCCTGAACAACGATCCGGAGATCAACGGTTTCATCGTGCAGCTTCCCCTGCCAAAACATATCCATGAGCGGAAGATCATAGAAAGCATTAATCCCGTTAAGGACGTGGATGGCTTTCATCCCGTGAACATCGGCCGGATGGTCCTCAACATGCCGTCATACCTGCCTGCCACCCCTTACGGCATACTCACCCTCCTGGAGCGCTATCAGATCGAAACGGAAGGGAAGAGCTGCGTGGTCCTGGGGCGGAGCCATATCGTCGGCACACCGGTCAGCATCCTCATGTCGCGGAAAGGAAATCCGGGCAACTGCACGGTGACGCTTTGCAACAGCTACACCCCCGGACTAAAGGAGATCTCCGCCCGAGCCGATATCCTCATCGTGGCCATGGGGAAGCTGGGATTTGTGACGGCGGATATGGTAAAAAAGGACGCCGTGGTCGTGGATGTGGGGATCCACCGGGTGCCGGACGAAACGGCCAAATCAGGATTCCGGCTCAAGGGGGATGTGCAGTTCGAGGAGGTTTCAAAGAAGTGCAGCTACATCACTCCCGTACCCGGGGGCGTGGGGCCGATGACCCGGGTCTCCCTGCTGCTGAATACGCTGAAAGCCGCCAAAAAGGAGATCGCCTTTTGAATGCGGAAACCGATAACCAGGAACAACTGCTGAAGGAAGGAAAGATCCTTCCCGTGATGGAGGAATTCTATACCCTCCAGGGAGAAGGGTTCCACTCCGGGAAAGCGGCCTATTTCATCCGGATCGGGGGCTGCGACGTGACCTGCTCCTGGTGCGATGTAAAAGAATCCTGGGATGCATCCAGGTTTCCTCCGTTACCTGTGGGAGAAATCGTGGACAGGGCGGCAGAATTCCCGGCCCGGTCGGCCGTGATCACCGGAGGCGAGCCGCTGTTGTATAATCTTGACCTGCTTTGCAGGAGTTTACGTGAAAAACACATTCAGACCTTCCTGGAAACTTCCGGTTCCAGCCCGTTCAGCGGTGCCTGGGACTGGATCTGCCTTTCACCGAAAAAGGACAGCCCGCCCCTGGATGAGCTGATGCAGCGGGCGGATGAGCTGAAAGTCGTGATCGCCGGCGCT
>DATJQF010000073.1:0-10078 GCA_035505995.1 Bacteroidales bacterium | reverse complement strand
GCTACGGATACCGTGAAGATGCCGTTCGAAGGATTCGGGAAGACGGATACGGAGAACCCTTGTGTTTTCACTTCCGGCACCCCGACAGTATAGGTCAGGCTCACGTTGTCGATGAAAAGATTATTGCCGTGGCGGTTATAGGATTCAAATCCGATCTTCACATTGTCCGACCCCGCCCAGGGAGTCAGATCAAGCACGTAGCAATCGGCGCCGGTCCCGTTGTTGCACCAGTCCGCTGCGGAAACCGGAACGAACGGGTACGTGGTCGGCGAATGGGTGGAGAAATTCTGCGGGGTACCATCTGGCCCTGCCGACAGGATCCGGGTCCAGGTGGAACCGCAGTCGGCAGACACCTTGACGATCAGCGAATCCTTCAGGGTGCTCCGCTGGGCATAGGCATGCTCAAAGGAGAGGGAAACGGTGGAATAGCCCGAGAGGTCGAAAGCGGGACTGATCAGCAGATCCCTGGCACCGATCGTGGGATAGCTGTAAAAATTGATCCAGGCTGCCTTGCTCCCCGGGGTGGTTCCTCCCACGGTGATCGTATCCCAATGCACGCTGTTATCCGGGTTATCGATGGTCCAGTGCTGCAGGTTCAATCCCTGCTCGAAAGTCTCGTCAAACGGCAGGATCAGACCTCCGCTGCGGATATAACCGTACTTGGTGAGGGTCCCCGAGCCTGCAAAATTGTAAGCCGTAAGGGTTACGTCGTAAGGACCAGCCGCGTTGAAGCGGACTACGGGATTCTCCGAATTCTCAAAGGTTCCTTCCAGGTAGGTAACGGAAGTTGGGTTAAAGGACCATGACCACGAAGAAGGACAATTGATCGTTTCATCGGTAAACCGAACCGTATCGCCCACGCAGATCCCGGTCTTATCGCTCGTGAAATCCACCGCCGGGACGAGCGTGCCGCTGACCGTGATATAATTGGTCTTGGTCAGCGAGTCGGAGCCGAATTCATTGGCGATCTTCATTTTTACGGGGTAAACGCCCGGCGTCGAATACGTGATCCCGGCAGGATTTTTTACCGTCGAGGTGGAAGGAGTGCCCCCCTGGAAAGTCCAGACCCAGCTGGTGGGCACACCCGAAGACAGATCGGTGAAATTCACCGGGCACCCGACCGGAACGGTGGTCTGGTCGGCCGTAAAGTCGGCGACCGGGGTCGTATGGTACATATCGGAGCCCCATAATCCCCTTCCGTAGGTCGAGCCATGAATATAATCGCGGGAAACGCTGTCGTTGTCGTAATAGATCTCCAGCTCCGTCACCCTGCCGTTAGCAGGAAGCCCCTGGCTGTAAGGGATCCAGTCACCCGTGAACTGGTCTTTGTAATAAACGCCGGCATCGGTCCCGATATAGAGCCCTTCCTGTGCGTTCTTATAATATGCGATCGTGTTGATATGCACGGCGGGCAGGGTTCCCGAAATGTTCGACCAGGTGACCCCTTTATCAAGGGATTTATAAACTTTATTCCCGGCGGTAAGATATAATACATTGGGATCGGTCGGACTGGTTTCCAGGTCGGTCACCGCATTGCCATCCGGCTGGTAGGAGGTGAGATTGACCCACACCGGCGCCGGGTCCATGCAGTCGTCGGTCCGGAACAGCTTGTGGTCTTCCCGCGCCACATAAAGGATATTCGGGTCGGCGTCACAGTTCTCGAGGACGGAGCAGTTCGACCCGTTGCTTCCGCCGAGGTTATCCGAGATCTGATCCCAGGTGAGGTTATTCAGCTTGACGTTGGTGCAGCGCCAGATATTCTTATAGCCTACGAACATGACCTCCGGCGAGCCGTTGCGCAGCAGGAACGGCGTGACCCAGGCGCCGCTTTCGGTGATCCCGAAGACCCCGTTACCGGCGATATGCAGCTCGTTGCTGTTATTATACCGGCGATAGATGTCGCCGTAATATACGGTGTAATAAGTATACGCGGAATTTCCCGGGTCGATGGCGCATTCCATGCCGTCGCCTCCGCCGGTCTGCTCCCAGTCGCTTCCCAGGAAGGTATAGGATCCGTTATCCTGGAACCCGTTGATCACCATGTTCGGTTGTGATTGGCTTTGCCCGATCTTATAGATCTGCCCGATCGTCATCCCGACGGTATGGTCCGTCCAGATGACGCCCCCGGTGGAGGTCTCCCAGATCCCTCCGTCGTCGCCGGCATATAGTTTTCCGTCCACCGGGTTAAATCCCAGGAAGTGGGTATCGGCATGAACGGCAGGCACGCCGCAGCCGCCGTACCAGTGCGAATTGATCGCCCAGGTCTGTCCCCCGTCCGTGGATTTCCATACATCGACTCCGCCCACATAAATGGTATTGGGACTGTTGGGATCGGCCGCGATGGCCAGGTCATACCAACCCTGTCCCCCGGTCCCGCTGCCGTCGCACGACCAGTCCAGGATATTCGGGGTGGTCGACCGGGTGGTAAAGTTCAGGCCGCCGTCGGTAGAGCGGTACACGCCGTTATAACCGCTGGTATTGTCGGAGAGCAGGAAATAAACGTAATCGGAGTTTCCCGGGGTGACGGCAATGGCGCCCCGCTGCTGGCCGGTGGGTAAGCCCGAGGTGATCTGCGTGAAGGTGACTCCGTTGTCGGTAGAGCGGTAGAACATGGCTGACGCCGTCGCATAAACGATGTTGACGTTGCCGGGTTTAAATACGACATCTTTAAAATCCCCCGCTTTGGAGAGGGTCCAGGTGGCACCGGCGTTGGTGGAGCGATAAACTCCGCTGCTGGCAGCCGCGATGAGGATCTGGTTATTATTCGGATGCTGGATGATCTTACCCACGGTCTGGTTCCCCATGCCGGTGTTGGAAGCCGCCCAGTTCACCCCGCCGTCGGTGCTTTTAAAAACGCCCATTCCGGCTGCGTCACCGGCATCGCGGTCGCCGGTCCCGATATAGATGGTGCTCGGCGTGACTTTATCCACGACTATAGCCGATACCCCGAGGGTGGGCTGTCCGTCGGTATAGCTGACCCAGGTGTTGCCGCCGTCGGTGGATTGCCACAGTCCGCCGGAGGGCGAGCCGGCAAAGATCTTATTTGCATCGGTCGGATGAAAGCCGACCACGTTCAATCTTCCGAGTCCTTCATAACCTGCGGGACCGGGTAATGGGATCTGTGAAGGGCCCTGCGAGATCCAGTTCCCGGTAAGTGACCGGTTGGTTTGCTTATAGGCTTCATAGGCTTTGTAAACGGCATCGGCGGGAGGCCGGGTACCGTCGGGATTGATACGGGACTGCATCATATATTCCCACCGCTTGAAGGGCTTCCATCCGTGACCGCGCGTCACCGGGCGGTTCTGCCAGTACAGGTTAAAGGCCCGCTGAACTTTAAAGAAGTTCACGGACGGATCCTGCATCATCCGGATCCAGTAAGGAAAATTAGCGGTATCCCCCGGCATGACGTTGCCGGAATTTGTTTGCTGGGAATGCACCGGGAACCATAAAATAACCATCCCGATGATGGAAAATAAATATTTCTTCATAAATAAGGATATTGAACCTGATCCGGGAAACAAAGATAGGGAAAAATAGAAGGACTTATTCCTCCTTCCCGGTGCCGGCTGCATATTTTCTCACCGAATAGAGAATGATCCGGTAAGAAACATAGATGAGCACCGGCCAGGTAACGTACCAAATGATGGAAGCAATCATATTTGAATAATTACGGATTACGGATTAGGGATTACGGATTACGGGTATTTTTTGATATTTAGCTAACTAGTATGCATGTGTTTCCTCTTCCATCTCCGCCGCATCGATCTTCTTCCGGTTCATCGACCACCAGGCATATGCGATGTAGGCGAGCACGAAAGGAACCAGCAGCGACACGTAGCTCATTGCGGTCAGCGTATAATGGCTGGAAGAGCTGTTCCGGATGGTCAGCGAGCTCTGAAGATCAAACGTGGACGGGTAATAAGAAGTGTTGTTTAACCCCGCTATAAGGAAGAGCGCAAGCACGGTGAAAACCGTTCCGACGCCGGCAAACCAGATTCCCTTGGTGAAGATCCGGGAGCCAAGGAACAGGGGCACCAGGATCCCGGCCAGGACCAGCACAACCCCCAGGAGGAAAAGCACCAAAACCAGCGGCATCTGCAGCAGGTTATGGAGGTACTTTAACGGTTCCAGGGTAACGATCCCGGAAGAAGGGTCTACCGCGAATCCTTTGCCCAGGACCAGCGAGATCACATATGCCAGGAAGAATACCAGGAACGGAACGGCATTGATCAGGAGATTGCGCCGGGTCCTTCCCAGGATCGCCTCATCCGATACCGTATTCATGAAATAGAGGATCCCCAGGATGCGGGCAAGGAAGAATACCGCGAGCCCGAGTGCTACATTCCTCCAGTCCAGGACGGCTTCCAGTCCGTGTGCCGGCCCTTCCCACCGGGAGATCACAGGCTGGATGAGATCGGTCAGGTGCATCTTGTTCACGGAAAATGCAGAGCCCGTAAAGAAGGTGGAGACGGCAGCCCCGATCAGGATCGTTCCCAGCGCCCCGTTGATGAAAAGAAAAACCTCGTAGGTCTTCTTCCCCAGGAAATTGGCCGGCTTGGTCCGGAATTCATACGCGACCGCCTGCACGATGAAGCAGAAAAGAATAGCGATCCACACCCAGTAGGCTCCCCCGAAGCTGGTGGAGTAGAAGAGGGGGAAGGAAGCGAAAAAGGCCCCTCCGAAGGTGACCAGCGTGGTAAAGGTGAACTCCCATTTCCGGCCGAGTGCATTGACGAGGATCTTTCGTTCCGTCTCGGTCTTTCCGAGTGTATACAGCAGGGTCTGACCGCCCTGTACGAACATGAGGAATACCAGGAGGCTGCCCAGCAGGGAGACGATCACCCACCAGTACTGCTGCAGGCTGTATAAGGATAGTTGTTCGAACATCATTTGGTCCCTCCATCTTTAGGTCCTAACTTGATTTGACGGATCATGATCATCAGCATGGCGATCAGCAGGGCCGTGAAGATCGCGGCAAACAGCCAGAAGGTGATCACCACGGAGCCCGTTTCGATTTTTGAAACAGCGGCAGAAGTCGGGAGCAGATCCTGGATCACCCAGGGTTGCCGTCCGATCTCCGCTACGATCCAGCCGGCCTGGCTCGCGATATATACGATCGGGATAGTCCAGACTGCCAACCGGAGAAATCCCCGCTTGTTTTCCAGCTGTCCCGTCCGGAAGAAGTAGATCATCAGGATGAACAGGACAATGAAATAGAAGCCCAGCAGAACCATCAGGCGGAAACTGAAGAAAGTGACGGGAACGTTCGGCACCACGCTTTCCGGCGAGGTGAGGTACCCATAGCCGAAAAACGCAAAGTTCGCTTTCAGGGTGCTGTCGGCCCGAAGGGCCACCAGGGTGTCTTTCCGCGACATGGCATTCCGGTAGTCTCCCAGGGCCGCGATGGCGATCCTGCCCCGCCGGATCTTCTCCGCGACGGGTAGGGCAGATTGCTCCTCGCCCGGCTTGATATTCTCGAATTCCGGCTTGAAATTCCCGTTGATCAGGTCTTCCACGCCCGGAACAAAGGCATCGCCGTTCCGGTACCCCAGAAACGAAAGCATACGGGGGATCTCGACCTTTACGGCAAACCCGGATTTCCCGTCGTTGGGCTTTTTCCCAAACCGCGGGATCCCGGCCACAACCAGCCCGGCCTGTCTTTTTCCCTGGTAGAGCCCTTCCATGGCGGCCAGCTTCATGGGCTGTTTCTGGGCGACCGTATAAGCCGACCCGTCGCCGGTGAGGGCCAGGAAAAAGCTGGTGATCAGGCCGAAGATGGCGGCCACCAGGATGCTGTTCTTCGCCATCGGGACCTCTCTCTTCTTCAGGAGATACCAGGCGCTGATCCCCACCACGAACACCGAAGCCGTAACATACCCGGAGGAAATCGTGTGGAGGAACTTGTGAACGGCGACCGGCGAAAGCAATACATTCCAGAAATTGAGCATTTCATTCCGGGCGGTATCGGGGTTGAAATGCATCCCGGCCGGGTACTGCATCCAGGCATTGGCCACGAGGATCCAGAGCGCCGAAAGGTTCGCCCCGATCGCGGTCAGCCACGTGGACGTCAGATGGAACCGCTTGCTGACCTTGTTCCATCCGAAGAACATGATGGCGATGAAGGTGGCTTCCATGAAGAATGCCATGATCCCTTCGATGGCAAGCGGCGCCCCGAAGATATCGCCGACGAACCATGAATAATTCGACCAATTGGTCCCGAACTCAAATTCCAGGATGATCCCGGTGGCAATCCCGATCGCGAAGTTGATCCCGAACAGCGTCATCCAGAATTTCGTGATCCGTTTCCATTCCGGGTTCCCCGTTTTTACATAAATGGATTCCATGATGGCCACCAGGAAGGAAAGCCCGAGGGTCAATGGTACAAAAAGCCAGTGATACATGGTCGTCAGTGCAAACTGCGCCCTCGACCACTCGACCAGGCCGATATCGATTCCGTTCATAAGCTGATCTGATTTAAATCCGTATTGAATTCAACCGGATCAAAAATAAAAAAAATAATCTGCTGAATATATTCAGGGGGAAATGATTTATAAAAGAAGTCAGGGAGAATATAGCCTCTCCTCGATGGCGTCACCAGCTGCCACCGGCGCCGCCGCCGCCAAAGCTGCCGCCTCCGAATCCGCCGAAACCGCCTCCGCCGCCGAAACCGCCGCCTCCTGAGAAGTTGCCCCAGGCGCCGCTGTGGCTGCTGCGGCCCATGGTCCCCAGCATACCCAGCATCGCCCAGAAGGGCAGGTTCTTTCCGACGGAATGCGTTTTACCCCGGTTCATCCGGATCAGTAAAATGACCACGATCAGGATGACGATCGGGATCAGCATGCCATAGGGACTCGACTGGTGTTTTTTGTTGTACTGGTCGGCCGTATATTCGCCTTTGGTGATGGCCATGACCGTCCGTACACCGGCCACGATCCCCCCGTAATAATCATTTTCCCTGAAATGCGGGATCATTTCATTATCCACGATCTCGCGGCAGGTGGCATCCGGGAGCACCGCTTCCAGTCCGTAGCCGGTCTGGATGCTGGCCTCGCCCTTTTCCATCGCGTACTTCGGCTTGATCAGCATGACGATGCCGTTGTTCTTTCCTTTCTGTCCCACGCCCCATTTCTGTCCCAGCCGCTGGGCGAAATCATTTTTATCATACCCGTTCAGGGATTTCACGATGACCACCGCGATCTGGGTGGAGGTGGAATCGTTAAAGGCCACCAGCGCACTTTCCAGCTGGTCCGCTTCACCGGCACTGAGGACTCCGGCGAAATCATTCACCAGCCTCGGCGGCACCGGGCGGTCCGGGATATCCTGTGCCAGGACCCGCACCGAAAGCCCTGTGATCATCGCAATGACTAAAAAAGTCCGGGCAAAACTATGTATCGTTGGCATTTTTGGCATGTATGGCATTGTTGGCATTTAATTTATTTCCCGAAGGAGATATCATCCGGCAGCTCATTGCCATCGCCCACCTGGAAGGGAAAATGCTTCTTCAGCTGCTCGCCGGTGGCTGTAACCGCATAGCAGAGCCCGTCGCAGAACTCTTTCCGCAGGAAATACCCGGACATCGTCTGCTTAATATCCTCCCAGAAATTCTCCGGGACGTTCTTATGGATCCCCGTATCCCCGATGATGGCGAATTTGCGGTTTTGGAGGGCCAGGTAGATGAGCACCCCGTTCCGGTGATGCGTGTTGTGCATCCCCAGCTTTTTGAAGAGGTAGGCCGCCCTGTCGAGCACCTCTCCCTTGCACTTATTTTCTACATGAACGCGGATCTCCCCCGAGGTATCCAGCTCCGCCTTTTCGATCGCCTGCCGGATCTCCTCCTGCTCTTCCGCCGTAAAGAAATTCCTTGCTGAAACAGCCATATGATTCGGATTTTAGAACTTGACTCCCGGCGCTTTTTCCGCCCCCGGCTGCGATTTGAAGTAGGCCTTCTGGGTGAATCCCGACATACCGGCGATGATATTCACGGGGAACCTCCTGACATAGGCATTGTATGCCTGCGCCACCTCATTGAAATTCCTCCGCTCTACCGTGATCCGGTTCTCCGTCCCTTCCAGCTGCGCCTGCAGATCCGAGAAATTCTGCGTAGCCTTGAGCTGCGGGTAATTCTCCACCACGACCATCAGCCGTGCCAGTGCGCTGCTCAATCCGTCTTGTGCTTCCTGGAATTTTGCCAGCGAGGCTTCATCCAGGTTCTTGGGATTGATCTGGACCGAAGTGGCCTTGGCCCGGGCTTCGATCACGGCCGTCAGGGTGCTTTTTTCAAAGTTGGCCGCCCCCTTCACGGTTTCCACGAGGTTGGGGATCAGGTCGGCACGCCGCTGATAGACATTTTCCACATTGGCCCACTGCTGGTTGACAGTTTCTTCCTTGTTCACCAGGTTGTTATAGACCCGGGTTCCCCAGGCAACCGCCAGGATAATGATCAGTACGATCACGATCAGAACGATCCATCCTTTTCCGATTTTCATAAAAGGTTGTTTTTTGGTTTGGTAGGCTAAGATATGAAATATTTATTCTTTGATGAGGTCGGTGCTTCTTTTTATGAACTCGCTGAGATCTTTCCCTTTCAGCAGGTTCTGGGACAGGCGGGCCAGGTCGAACAGGTGCCGTATGGCCGAGCTTTGCTTCGCCCCGTCCGTTTCCAGCAGCAGCCGTCCGATCAGCGGATGATTGGAATTGACCACCAGGGTGTAATTCTCGGGAAGATTGCCCATGAATTGCATGCCCCCGCCCAGCGCCGACATATCCTTCATCCTTCTCATGAATTCCGGCTGGGTGATCAGCATGGCCGGCTCCGTCTCGCTCAGGCTTTCAAAGGCGACCGTATATTTCGCCGTATCCACCTGCTTCTCGATGAGATCCTTCAGGATCTTCACCTGGTCTTCGTTCAGCTTCGAGGGCATCGGCTCGTCCTTGCGGATAAGCTTGTCCACCGTGTCGGAATCCACCCGGACGAACCTGCTTTTCTCCGCCTTCTGTTCCAGCGTATTGATGAAATGGGGATCGATGATGCCGTCCATTTTCAGGACATCGTATCCTCTTTCCTTTACGGTCTCAATGTAGCTGAACTGTTCTTCGGGGTTGGTGGCATACAGGTAGATGAGGTTCCCGTCCTTGTCCTTCTGCCCGTCGCGGATATGCTTCTCGTATTCCTCCAGGGTGAAATATTTTCCTTCGGTATTCCGCAGCAGGCAGAATTTTTTAGCGCGGTCGAAGAAATTCGGCTCCGAGATGATCCCGTATTCGATGAAGATCTTGATGTCTTCCCACTTGGACTCGAAATCGGGCCGGTTTTCCTTGAAGAGCTCTTCCAGCTTGTCCGCCACCTTCTTGGTGATGTGGTTCGAGATCTTCTTTACATTCGGATCGCTTTGCAGGAAGCTCCGGGAAACGTTCAGCGGGATATCGGGAGAATCGAGGACCCCGTGCAGCAGGGTAAGGAAATCGGGAACGATGCCCTCCACCGAGTCGGTTACGAACACCTGGTTGCTGAAGAGCTGGATCTTGTCCTTCTGCACCTCAAAGGCTTTCTTTACTTTGGGGAAATACAGGATCCCCGTCAGGTTGAAGGGGTAGTCCACGTTCAGGTGTATCTGGAACAGCGGCTCTTCAAAGTTATAGGGGTACAGTTCCCGGTAGAAGTTTTTATAGTCCTCTTCTTTCAGTCCGGAAGGCTTCTGCTTCCACAGCGGGTTGGTGTTGTTGATGATCCGGGGTACTTCCACCTCCACCTCTTTTTCTTTCCCGTCCTTATCCTTTTCCCCTTCAACCTTCTCGAATTTCTTCTCCGAGCCGAACCGGATCGGCACCGGCAGGAACCGGCAATACTTTTTCAGCAGCTCCAGCACGCGGTATTCTTCCAGGAATTCCTTCGATTCGTTGGAAACATGGACCACCACATCGGTTCCCCGCTCTTTGCGGTCGGATTCTTCCATCAGGTATTCCGGGCTTCCGTCGCATTCCCAGCGAACCGCTTTCGTTTCGCCGCCCTTCTTATAGGTTTTGGTGAGGATCTCCACCTTATCCGATACCATAAAGGAGGAGTAGAATCCCAGTCCGA
>DATJQF010000072.1:0-11642 GCA_035505995.1 Bacteroidales bacterium | reverse complement strand
GAAGCAACCCACGTCATTGCGAGTCCGACGCAGGAGGACGAAGCAATCCCCTGTCATTGCGAGTCTGCCGCAGGCGGACGACGCAACCCCCGTCATTGCGAGTCCGACGCAGGAGGACGAAGCAATCTCCGTCATTGCGAGTCCGACGCAGGAGGACGAACCCTGCCAAAGCATCGGGTTAGTAACTTAATAGTATTATTGGAACACGCCTGCCTGCCGGTAGGCAGGGATGACACTGCTGCCTTCGGCAGGCACGCTTGCCTGCTGCAAGCAGGGATCAGCACGGATCTCCCTCTCCCGTATTGCCGGCATTTTTGGCATTTGATATATTATTACCTATTTTTGTAAAACAACCAAGTAAAATCGCCCAAACCATGAGCATCTGGAAAGAATTCAGGGATTTTGCCGTTCGCGGCAATGTGATCGACCTGGCCGTCGGTATCATCATCGGCGCTGCCTTCGGAAAAATTGTTTCCTCCATAGTCACCGACATCATCATGCCCCCGATCGGGCTCCTGCTGGGAGGAGTGAATTTTACCGACATCAAGATCACCATGCGGGATGCGGTGACAGACCCGGCAACCGGAAAGATCCTGAAAGACGCGGTGGCCATCAGGATCGGGAATTTCATCCAGACCCTGGTGGATTTCACGATCATCGCGTTTTCCATCTTTATGCTGGTGAAAGGGATCAACCGGCTCAGCAGGAAGAAAGCGGAAGCTCCGGCTGCACCCCCCGCCCCTACCCGCGATCAGGAACTGCTCACAGAGATCAGGGATCTGCTGAAGAAATAGTGGGATAGTGGAATAGTGAGACAGTGAGACAGCGGACTTTTTAAGGAAACTTTAAAAGTCTGCAGCGTGAACCGCAAATTGTGAATCAAAATTGCAATCAACCCCCGTAAACCAAAAATCAAAAATGAAAAAAGTTACTCTTTTATTTCTGGCTGGATTCCTGCCGCTCCTGGTTTTTGCGCAGGATATAGAGAAAGTGGCGAAAGCTAAGGATGAAGCAAAAGTAGGCGCCGTACCGGATACGGTAAAGCACTGGAACGTGACCGGGACCGGGTCGCTGGCCCTGACCCAGGCGGCATTCTCAAACTGGGCCGCCGGGGGAGAGAATTCCGTCGGACTGAATGCCTTCATCAACCTCAAGGCCAATTACCATAAGGGCAGACATGCCTGGGGGAACACGATCGACCTGGGGTACGGGTTCAATACGCAGGGCAAAGGGAAAGAAATGAACCTCGTGAAGACCAATGACAAGATCGAGCTGACGACCGCATACGGGTATGCATTCAGTAAAAACAAGAAATGGCTGGTGACCGTCCTGGCCAACCTGAGAACGCAATTCTCGGCCGGATACAATTACCCCGACGACAGCACCGTCATTTCAAATTTCATGTCGCCCGGCTACCTCGTGATCGGTCCCGGGATCACGTACGCCCCGGTCAAGTGGTTCTACGCCTACCTCTCCCCCTGCTCGGGCAGGTTCACCTTTGTGCTGGATAAAAAGTTGTCCGACTCCGGCTCCTTCGGGGTGGATCCCGGGAAACAGGTGCGCGGGGAGTTCGGGCCTTACTTCCGGGCCGACCTGAACAAGGATTTCGGTAAATCGGTGAACCTCGCCACCACCCTGGAACTGTTCACCGATTACCTGCATAAATTCGGCAACATCGATGTGAACTGGAGCTTCCTGGTGGCGCTGAAAGTCAACAAATGGCTGGCGGCCTCCCTGCAAACCCAGCTGATCTACGACGACGATGTGATCATCAAGAGCAGTCCGACCGAGGAGGGCGGACCCAGGACGCAGTTCAAGGAACTGTTCGGACTCGGGTTGACTTACTCCTTCGGGCACCCGTAAGAGAAGATCAACTCTGCACGGAAAATCTTATTTTTGAGCCCTGAAAGACCTTCAGGGCTTTTTATTCTTAAAAATTCTGACCATGGCACATGAAACCATCCAGGAAGAAAATCTTTCCCACGAGGAAATAAAATACCGCTATCACATCCAGCGGGGCATGGATTTCACGAAGATCGAGCTTTTCCGGTCGGCCCGCGAGAACTACCTGGAAGCCCTGAAATACAAGCCGGGAGATCCCCTGGCCCTGGAGAGGGCGGATGAATGCAACCGGCAGATCAAAAGAGATACCGTCAAGGTGCTGATCATTGTTCCGGTGGTCCTGGCCATTGTGGCGGCAATCATTATCTGGAACCTGTGATTGGGTGACCCTGTTGAATACAAAAATATGTCCCTTATTTACCCGGATTTCTTCGCCCGCTTTTACGACCTGATATACGGAAAGCTCCGCTCCTCCGTGGATACGGAATATTTTCTCCGGAAAGCGCGGGAAGCAAAAGGCCCTGTGCTGGAGATCGGGACGGGGACCGGCAGGATCTTCCTGGAAGCCCTGAAGCAGGGGGCGGATATATACGGGATCGACATCAGCCCGGAGATGATCGCAGTGCTGAAAAGCAGGCTGGACCCGGTGCAACATAACCGGGTTTCGGTCCAGGACATGAGGAACTTCTTTTCAGACCGGTCTTTTTCCCTGATCCTGGCTCCCTTCCGGGTGTTCATGCACCTCACAGAAACGCAGGATCAGCTGGCCGCGCTTAATCATATCCATTCTTTCCTGGAGCCCGGCGGCGCCTTCATCTTCGACCTCTTTATCCCGGATATGAAGATCATTGAGAAAGGCATGCAGGACGTGGTGGATTTTGAAGGGGAATACCGTCCCGGCGAAATGGTACGAAGGACCACTTCCTCCCGCAGTAACATGGAAAGGCATATTACTTACGTCACCATGAAGTTTGACTGGACCGAAAACGGGGAATGGAAGACCGGGACCTTCTTTACGCAGATGCGCTTCTTTTTCCTCCGCGAGCTGGAAGAGCTGCTGGAGCATTCCGCTTTCCGGAAATTTGATATCTTCGGGAATTATCTGGAAGAGCCGGTAGGATCCGGTTCAAAGGATTACCTGGTAGTTTGCACGAAATGAAAAAGCCCCCCGTGATCGGACTGGTGAAGAAGGATCCCTGGCTCCAGCCGGCGGAAGCGGAGATCCGGCAGCGGTACGAGCGGTTCCGCGACACCCTGAAATCGATCGAAACCCAGTGGAAAAGCCTCTCCGCCTTTGCCGATGCCTATCAGTATTTCGGGATCCATTACGACAAAAAACGCAAAGGCTGGGTGTACCGGGAATGGGCTCCGGGAGCCATGGACCTGTACCTTTTCGGGGAATTCAATTACTGGCAGCGGTATTCCCACCGGCTGACGAGGGATCCCTATGGCATCTGGGAGATCTTTCTTCCCGAAGATGAATACAAGGACCGTTTCACCCACGGCAGTCTCATCAAGGTGCTGGTGCATTCGGAAGTGGGATGGCAGGAACGGATCCCGGCATATATCCAGCGCGTGGTGCAGGATCCCGTAACAAAGAATTTCAGCGGGCAGGTCTGGCTCCCGGATCAGAAATTCGACTGGGAGAATGACCGGTTCGATATCGGCCGGCTCGGAGAGTTGCTGATCTATGAATGTCACGTCGGAATGGCCCAGGAGCGGGAGGCGGTCGGCTCCTTCGTGGAATTTGCCGATACCCTGATCCCCTATATCAAGAACAGCGGGTATAACACCATCCAGCTGATGGCCATCGCCGAGCATCCGTATTACGGTTCCTTCGGATACCATGTCTCCAATTTCTTCGCAGTCTCCTCCCGGTTCGGGACCCCCGAGGAGCTGAAATACCTGATCCGGAAAGCCCATGAGCAGGGACTCGCGGTGATCATGGACCTGGTTCATTCCCATACCGTGAAGAATATCCAGGAAGGATTGAACCTTTTCGACGGGACCGATCACCAGTATTTTCATGCCGGCGAAAGGGGCAATCATCCCCACTGGGATTCCAAGTGCTTCGACTACGGCAAGCGGGAGGTCGTTCAGTTCCTCCTGTCCAACATCAAATTCTGGCTGAAGGAATTTCATTTCGACGGGTTCCGCTTCGATGGCGTGACCTCCATGATGTATTTCGACCATGGATTCCGCCAGGCCTGGGACCTCGACGGGTATTTCAAGTCCGGCGTGGAATGGGATGCCATCACCTACCTTCAGCTGGCCAACAAGCTGGTGCATACGCTCTATCCCGGTGCCATCAGTATAGCCGAGGATGTCAGCGGCATGCCGGGCCTCTGCCGCCCCGTCCGGGAAGGTGGGATTGGTTTCGATTTCCGGCTGGGCATGGCGATTCCCGACTTCTGGATCCGGATCCTGAAAGAGCAGTCGGACGAGATGTGGAACCTGGAGGAAATGTGGCATATCCTCACGAACCGGATCCCGGATGTGCGGACGGTCGCCTACTGCGAATCGCATGATCAGGCGCTGGTGGGAGATCAGACGATCGCCTTCCGGCTGATGCAGGCGAAGATCTATTTCCACATGCGGAAAGAGGATTCCGATATCGTGATCGACCGGGGGATCGCCCTTCATAAGATGATCCGGCTGATCACCATCGCGCTCGGAGGCCAGGCTTACCTGAATTTCATGGGCAATGAATTCGGGCATCCCGACTGGATCGATTTTCCCAGGGAAGGGAACAACTGGTCGTATAAATACGCCCGGAGAATGTGGTCCCTCGAGGAAGACCCGAACCTCAAATACCATTTCCTGGCGGCCTTCGACAAAGCCATGCTGAAGATGGTCAGGGAACACCGGCTGCTGAATGATGAATTCGGCTACCGCCTGTTGCTGGACGACTGGAACAAGACCCTGGCCTTCGATAAGAACGGGCTGGTCTTTGTTTTCAATTTCCATATCAATCATGCGCTCCCCGATTATGAATTCATGGTCAGGGAACCCGGCCGTTACCGCATCATTCTGAACACCGATGACCCGGCTTTCGGAGGTCACGGCCGCGTAGATGAAACATCCGTATTCTTTAGCCGGTATGATGAAAAAGAAAAGGTGAACCGGCTGAAGATATACAATACGAACCGGACTGCACTCGTTTTTGAAAAAATGGCTCCATGAAAAAATATTTCCGGACCTTCTTAACAGGGTTGCTGACGACCGTCTGCCTGTTGCAAGTAAACGGAGGCGTGAACGGTCAGCAGAAATACTCCCCGAAAAATCCTGATACGGTGGTGTACACCACGTTCCGGGTGGATATGTCCTATATGGCCCGGGCGGGGGCGTTTGATACGGCCACCGATTTTGTGGACCTGGCCGGGACCATGAACAACTTCACCGGCTCCCCCCACCTGGTCAGAGATTCCGGATATATTTATTCGATTGCCTGCCAGCTCACCCCGGGTCTTTATTATTACTATCGTTTCCGGATCAACGGCGACTCCGCCACTTCCGAATTCCCCCTCGGTCCCCTGCGGGTCACCATCGGCCCCTATTTTACCGTAAACCTGCTGCATTATTTCAATGATTACAACCCGGCTGCCGTCCCGATGACGTTCCGGTGCAACCTCTGGTACGAGATCCGCGCCGGTCATTTCAATCCCCTGGCCGATTACCTGGACGTGGCAGGGAACTTCAACGGGGGCGGGGCGTACGACCTGCTCTTCCCGGAGAGTTTGCAGGACACGACCGGGGTTCCGGACAGCATCTATTTCCTGACGAAGCTCATCGACACCTCCTACATCGGAGGTCCGGCCCTTTCTTTCAAGTTCAGGTTCAACAGTAACTGGAACACCTCGGAGCTTCCGGGAAGCGAGCCTTTCCGGACATATCTGCTGCAGGATACGGCAGGCGGTAAGGTAAACCGCTACACCTGCTGGTATGATAACCGGGATCCGGACGTACCTTCCCCGCCCTGGGCCTACGACCTGGGGATCCAGGGACAGCTGGTGGCCGGACAGGTGCTCACGGGAAGCTACCGGTATGAGGACGTCAACCTGGATCCGGAAGGGATATCCCTGTACCAGTGGTACTATGCCGACGATCACCAGGGCACCAACCTTACTGCGATCCCCAGCGCCGACTCCATCAATTTCATTCCCACGGTGTCGGAGACCGGTAAATTTATTGCCTTCGAGGTGACCCCCGTAGCCGCCACCGGGGATTCGCTGGTGGGGACCCCGGTGATGGTGGTTTCGCCCGTGGCGATAGGCGGGGTCGGGATCGATGAGATCACGCAAAGCCCGGTCCGCTATTATCCGGATCCGGCTTCTGACGTCCTTCATTTCGAGAATGTCTCCGGCCTGTCAAGGATTGAGATCTATACCCCTCAGGGGATCCGGGTGGGAACCCGTCAACCCGGCAATTCCACCGCTGTCTCCTGGAACATTTCCGCACTGGCGCCGGGCATTTATTTCCTGAGATTTTACGGGGAAGGGAACCGCATCACCACGGGGAAGTTCATTAAGAAATAACCCCGGACGGTTACCTGGCAGGTTCCCTGTTGCGGAGGGTGTTCCATTCGAAGACGTAGGCGGATCTGAAGCGGGCGAACCATGGTTCCGTACCGGCGTATTCCTTTGCCATCCCGTTGGGATCCTGTGCCGGGTTGTTCCGGTAGTCGTTTTCCGCCAGTTTCCGGGCCAGTTCAGTTTGCAGGGGCTTCGCATCCCGTGCAGAGTAATTTTGCCCGTCAAGGATCCGCAGGCATACCAGGGCGCGGGAAAAGTCTTCCTTTCCCATGAAATACCGGAAAGCTGCCAGGGTGAATCCCGGGATCCCCTTTTCCCGGGCAATATCGGGAATGGAAAGGCTGTCCAGGCCATATTCCCGGAGTCCCAGCTTCCGGTAAAAGGCGACGGCCTCCCCGTAGCTTCTGACCGCATCCTCAAAACGGTTCATCATCACCTGCATTTCCGCTTCCCCCGTCATTTCCCGGTATCTGCAGGCAGGACGGTACTTTTGAAGCGTATCGTATAAACCGGTGGTATCGACCGGACAACTTCCCGCGATGCCTGCAACGAGGAGTGCGGAATCAAGCAGCGAACATAAGACCGGGTAATTCCTGAGTTCCCTCGCACGGTCTGCCCGGACCCTCAGCACGCCCAGGGATTCCTCCAGGTTCCAGCACCGTTTTTCGGAGAGAAGCGTCCGGTATCCCAGGAGGGACCTTGCCAGCAGGGTGTCCCGGCTGACCTGCAACCTTCCCACTGAATCTGCAAAGGCTGCTGCCTCGTCCAGCCGGTTGTTCCAGATCAGGGATTCGGCGGACAGGATACGATCCGAAAGAAAATAAGGGAAGGTAACGGCGCAAAGGGAGTCCAGTTCCGGATCGGGAAGCAGGCCCAGCGTCTCCCTGATGTTGCGGGCTTCGAAAAAATTACGGGCTGCACGGATATAATCCATCGCGGCATATCCTGACTTTCCGTTCTCCAGCGCGAGCCGGTACTTCCCCGTCAGCAGTCTCACTTTCAGCTCTTGCCAGGTTTCGGGAAATGAAGCAGAATCGATGCTTTGCCCCAGCAGGAAATAGCATTCGATGGCATCCTCGGTTCCCTTTCGCACATCCAGGGTATCGCAGGCATCCATCCGGAGCCGGATATACCGGTTGTATACCTCTTTATATAAGGAATCCGGAAGGCCGGGGGGAAGGTTCTCGTCGCGAAATCTCCGGGACCGTTTCAGGTAGTCCTCCGCCATGCCGACATGGTTGGCGGTGAGCGCGCTGGAAGCGACGGAAAGGTAGGAAAGATAAATGCCCCGGAGCGCCTGGCTCCTTTCCGCGTCGCTATTGTGCTCCTGGCCGAACCAGGGATTGCGCCCGGTAAAAAGGCGGCTGTTGTTCAGCAGTTCCAGGGCCCCTGCATTCTGGTTGTCCCGGATCAGAGCTTCCGCTTCTTTCCGGTAGGCATTCATGAGGCGTTCGGAAAGCCGCCGGATCATGGAGTCGGGGTTTGCCGCCGGGAACAGGGAAGCAACCAGGTCGCGGATCACCCCGGTATCACTCTCAAATACCGGCAGGGACCAGAAGCGATCGAGGAATTCCCGGTACAGGGAGCTGTTCTTTTCTTCCACCTGGTACGACCATCGTATGTAACGGACCAGGGTCCCCATAAATGCATCCGCCTCCGGTCCTATCCAGGAGGTATCCTGCCCGACGTTTGTCTCCGTCAACCTCTGCCGGAAGGTCATGGCGGCACTTTTTGAGTACCGCAGAAGCTCTTGGTATCTTTCTTGCAAATGGCGGGGATCCAGTGAATCCAGGTGAAGCACCCGGACCAGGTCGCGCTGGCCGGTCAGTTGTAGGATCTTGGAAGTCTCCAGCACCAGCCGGAACAGGTCGATCCTGTTCAGCGTACCGGGGGACGCCGCTTCCGAGGTCATCGCCAGCAGGGTATCGATGACAAAGGAGCAGGCATAATAATCGTTGATCCGGTCCAACCGCTGGCGGAATTTATCCAGGCAGGACAAAGAATAAGAAGTGTGAAGACCTTCCAGGACCACGCTGTCCGTAACGGAATCGAATCGCGGCAACGTCGCCCGCACTTCCAGGTCGCCGGGACCGTTGCCGGATTGGCGGGATTGAACCGGAAAAGCATTGCGGATCCCTGAGGTTTTATTCACGACCTGGATCATTCCGCCGAGGGAATCGGGAAACAACACGTCGGTCAGCTTAAATCCCCGGTACGCATCATCTGCACTGGTTCCGTTCCTGTGAAAAAAAAGATCGAGGGTTGCATTCTTCCCTTCCCGGATGATCCGTCCCTGAAGGCCGTAATGCAGGATAAAGCGGGTATTACCCAGGTTTTTTACGGCATCCGCGGCAATGTCTTTAAGCATCTCATTCGACGGGGAGGATCCCTCAGGATCAAAACGGATGGTGAAGGAAAAACTGACCGGGAACTGAGCCGCCGGCACCTGGGAAAAGGCTTCGATCCAGACTCCCTGAAGGGTCAGCAGCAGCAGAGGCAGAAACATTCTCCCCATGGCAAAAGCAATACGGATAACCCGCAAATTTAACCGATTGGCCCTGCCGGTCCCTGCACCGGCCGCTAATTTATAAACAGTCTGCTGTTGGCAGACGGGTCCATAAAATATTTATCTGGATTTAGAATTTTTCATTTTCATCCTGACCTTTAATTTCATATTTTTGAATCATCATTAAAAACAAATTGTATGGTCTTAAACAGGGTAGCCGTTAAAGTCGCGGCCGTAGCATTATTAATCTCTTTTCCGTTCCTCATTATCTCCTGCAAGTCAAAGAAAGAAACGGAGCAGGAAAAGCCGGTATTAAAAGTGCTCCAGATCCAGGGGGTCACGATCCCGGTATATCTTGAAACCGTAGGGCAGGCAGAAGGGATCCCCACCGTGGAGATCCGGGCCCGGGTTCAAGGGTATCTTCAGAACTGGTCGTTTGAGGAAGGATCCATTGTGAAAAAAGGTCAGCACCTTTTCACCATCGAACAGGATAACTATATCAATGATGTGAATTATGCCACGGCCGACCTGGAGAGCAAGCAGGCGGCCTGGGAGAAAGCGAAGCTCGACGTGGCCCGTCTGAAACCGCTGCTGGCCACCAACGCCATCAGCCAGAACGACTACGATGTGGCCGTCACCACCGAGAAGCAGACAAGGGCGGCTGTGCAGAGCGGGGAAGCCAACCTGGCCGACGCCAAGCTGAACCTTTCTTATACTACCATTACCTCTCCGATCACCGGATGTATCGGCAAGGTGCAGGTAAACCCCGGGAACCTGGTCGGACGGGGAGAAAGCACACTCCTCACCACGGTGTCCGCGGTGGATCCGATGTATGTCAATTTCCAGGTGAATGAGAATGATTACCTGAGGCTGAAACGCTATGTTGACGACCATCACTTTTCCTTTGCAGAGGCCCAGCAGACCTTTAAAGTATTCCTGACCCTCGCGGATAAGATCCCTTATAAAACTCCCGGTAAGATTGATTTTGTCGACCGGAGCATCAACACGCAGACCGGTACGATCGCCATGCGGGCCGTTTTTGACAATCCGGACGAACTGATCAAGCCCGGGAATTTTGCCACGGTCGATATTGTATTCATGGAACGGGAGAATGCCGTGGTCATCCCCCAGAGCGCGATCACCCAGATCCAGGGAAAAAATTTCGTTTTCCTGGTGAATAATGAAAACAAGGTGAACCGGGTCCCCGTAGTCCCGGGCCGCGCCATTGGAAATAAGATCGTCATCACGCAGGGTCTGAAACCGGGGGATAAGATCCTGCTCGAAGGATTCCAGAAATTCCAGGAAGGCATGATGATCCAGCCGAATATCGTGAAAGATACCGTGAGCGCCCCTAAACAATAACAGGATCGGATTGGACAGGGATCAGACCGGTATACCGTACTCCTTACCGAAACTCTGAAATCTGCAATGCAATCCAAAATCGTAAATCAACCCTCGTAAATAGAAAGATATGCTTCAACAGATAATTACCAAGCCGATTTTTGCTTCTGTCATTGCTATCCTTATCACGCTGGTCGGGGTATTGAGTCTTTTCACCCTCCCGATCTCGCAGTACCCCGACGTAGTTCCCCCCACGGTCCAGGTAACGGCGTATTACCCGGGTGCCAATGCGGAAGATGTGCAGAAAACCGTGTCCATCCCCCTCGAAGAGCAGATCAACGGCGTGGATAATATGATCTATATGACCTCCCAGTGCGCCAATGACGGATCCTGCAACATTACCGTGTACTTTGAAGTGGGAACGAATCCCGACATGGCCACCGTGAATGTGCAGAACAGGACCCAGCGCGCCATGAACGTCCTTCCGCCGGAAGTCATCCAGGGAGGCGTGATCGTACAGAAGAAATCCCCGGCTATCCTCCTGCTCTATTCACTGGTCAGCTCTGATACGTCCTACGATACTAAATTCCTGGCTAATTACCTACAGATCAACGTAGTGAATGTCATCAAGCGAATCAAGGGTGTCGGCGACGTCTGGCTTTTCGGCGGCGACGACTATGCCATGCGCATCTGGCTGAATCCGCAGCGAATGGCAGGCCTGGGCATCAGCGTACAGGATATCCAGTCGGCGATCAAGGACCAGAATGTGCAGGCAGCCGCCGGGATGATCGGAAAGAATCCCGCCGCCCCGGGCCAGGAAATGTCGATCATGATCAAAGTACAGGGACGTCTGCTGGATGAGAATCAGTTCTCCAACATCATCATCAAGGCGAACCCCGACGGTTCGATCGTCAGGATGAAGGATGTGGCCCGGATCGAGATGGGAATGAAAACCTATGATGCCATCGGCCGGTTCAACGGGAAACCTGCCCCGGCCATTGCTGTTTACCAGGCTCCCGGGTCCAATGCCGTGCAGGTGCGGGATCAGTGCGACGCCACCATGAAAGAGCTGGCCCGCGAATTTCCCACAGGGATCCATTATGAAAAAGGGCTGGACACCATCGAGTTCGTGACCGCCTCTATTGACGAAGTATTGAAGACCCTGGTCGAGGCATTTATCCTGGTTTTCATCGTGGTCTTCATCTTCCTGCAGGACTGGAGGGCCACACTGATCCCGGCCATCACCGTGCCTATTTCCCTCGTCGGAGCGCTCGCTTTCTTTACCATATTCGGCTTCTCCATCAACCTGCTGACCCTGTTCGCCCTCGTGCTGGCGATCGGGATCGTGGTGGACGACGCCATCGTGGTGCTGGAGGCGGTCCAGGAGAAGATCGACAATGAAGGCCTATCCCCGCTGGAAG
>DATJQF010000071.1:0-7281 GCA_035505995.1 Bacteroidales bacterium | reverse complement strand
TGACCGAAGGCGAAGTGTTCCTGTTTGTACAGGATACCGGCACGCTGAAACACCTGCTCGGATACCTGAAAAAGATCGAGGGAGTGAAGAACGTCAGCCGGGTGGGATAAAAAAATTTCTATTTTTACTTGTTCTAAATAGATTTTCTTTTATATCTTTATTCAAAATTTAATATATGGCAAGAAAAACCACAGAGGATCCGTATGAAAATGTAAGGAAGATTTTCACCGAATACCTGGAGCGTCATGCCCACCGTAAAACGCCCGAGCGGTATACGATCCTGAAAGAGATCTATGCCACCGAGGGCCATTTCGACATCGAGACCCTCTATATCCGGATGAAGAACCGGAAATACCGGGTCAGTCGAGCCACCCTGTATAATACGATAGAGCTGCTGCTGGATTGCGGGCTGGTCACCAAGCACCAGTTCGGCACCAACTATGCGCAATTCGAAAAGTCCAACCTGTTCAAGCAGCATGATCATTTCATTTTCGAAGATACCGGGGAGGTCCTGGAATTCTATGACCCGCTGATCGAGCAGATCAAAGCCTCTGTGGAAGATCTTTTAAACGTGGATGTCACCCATTACGCCCTGACTTTCTACGGGTATCCCAAAGCCAAGAAATAAACTTTCCCGCGCATGAAGGTGGATGTGATCCTGGGTCTCCAGTGGGGAGATGAAGGAAAAGGAAAGATTGTGGATGTCTTTGCCCCGCAATACGACATCGTGGCCCGCTTCCAGGGCGGTCCCAATGCCGGGCACACGATCAAGTTCGACGGACGGAAATTCGTCCTCCATACGATCCCCTCCGGGATCTTCCATCCGCACACCCTGAATATCATCGGGAACGGGGTGATCATCGACCCGTTCATCCTCCTGCAGGAGATCCGCGGCCTGGAGGAGGCCGGCATCGCTCCGCGGGAGAATCTGCTGATCTCCCGGCGGGCCCACCTGATCCTCCCCACCCACCGGATGCTGGACGCCGCCTCCGAGCGGAAAAAAGGCGAAGGAAAGATCGGCTCCACGCTGAAGGGGATCGGCCCGGCCTACACGGATAAGTACGCCCGCAACGGGTTGCGGGTGGGGATGATCAGGGACCGGGATTTTATGAAAGCTTACACGGAAGCCAAAAACAGGCATCTCGACCTGCTCCGGCATTCGGGCGCGGAACTGTCGGCATTTACCCTGGACGGCCAGCCGTTCGACGTTTACGAGCAGCAATGGTTCGATGCGATCCGGGTGATGCAGGACCTGCGGCTGAACGACAGCGAGCAGTTCCTCAACCGGAGTCTCGGGGAAGGAAAACGGGTGCTGGCGGAAGGTGCACAGGGCACCCTGCTCGATGTGGATTTCGGATCCTACCCCTATGTGACCTCCTCCTCCACGGTCTCCGCCGGCGTTTGCTCCGGACTGGGAATTTCTCCGCACCGGGTGGGGAAGATTTACGGGGTGTTCAAGGCATACTGCACCCGTGTCGGGAACGGGCCTTTCCCGACCGAGCTTTCCAACGATACGGGCGAAACCCTGAGGGTCGGCGGCAATGAGTTCGGCTCCACTACCGGCCGGCCGAGGCGGTGCGGGTGGCTCGACCTCCCCGCCCTGAAATACGCGGCCCTGCTGAATGGCGTGGACGTGCTGATCATGATGAAAGCCGATGTGCTGAACCCGTTTAAGAAGATCAAGGTCTGCACGGGATATAAGCTGGGAGAGAAGCTGCTGAAAGATTTTCCCTTCGATCTCTCCCTGGAAGCCCTGACCCCCGTTTACGAAGAGCTGCCGGGATGGAATGCTTCCCTCGACGGATTCTCCTCAGTCAGTGAGCTTCCCCGCGAGCTGAAGAGTTACATAAAGTTTATCGAAAAAGCTTCGGGACTGCGCGTGAACATGATTTCCGCCGGACCCGACCGGACCCAGACCCTGAAGGTCCGCTGATTATAATTTCCTCCGGACTTCGGTCTCCTCGTATCCCTCGATGATGTCGCCGACCTTGATGTCGTTGAAGTTCTCGATGTTCAACCCGCATTCCATGCCTGCCAGCACTTCTTTCGCATCATCCTTAAAGTGCTTGAGGGAGCCCAGCATGCCGGTGTACACCACGATCCCGTCGCGGATCACCCGTACTTTCGTGCTGCGGTTGATCTTTCCGTCGAGCACCAGGCAACCGGCGACCGTTCCCACTTTGGTGATCTTGAAGACTTCCTTCACCTCCAGGTTGCATACGATCTTTTCCTCGATCTCCGGCGACAGCATCCCTTCGATCGCGGCCCGGATCTCCTCGATGGCATTGTAGATGATCGAATAGAGACGGATATCGATCTGTTCCTGCTCGGCCAGTTTCCTCGCATTTACGGAGGGCCGTACCTGGAACCCGATGATGACCGCATTGGAAGCGGAAGCCAGCAGGACGTCCGATTCCGTGATCTGCCCGACCGATTTGTGGATCACATTCACCACGACCTGTTCGGTCGACTGCTTCAGCAGCGAGTCGGAGAGGGCTTCCACCGAACCGTCGACATCGCCCTTGACAATGATGTTCAGTTCCTTGAAATCGCCGATCGCGATGCGGCGGCCGATCTCGTCGAGCGTGATATGTTTCTGTGTCCGGATGCCCTGCTCGCGCTGGAGCTGCAGCCGTTTATTGGCGATGGCCTTGACCTCCCGCTCGTCCACCATCACGTTGAAGATATCACCTGCCTGGGGCGCCCCGTTGAGGCCCAGCATCAGCAGGGGGGTGGAGGGGCCTGCCTCGCGGATGGCAAGGTTCCGCTCGTTGTACATGGCTTTCACTTTTCCGTAAGTGGATCCAGCCAGGACCATATCCCCTATGTGAAGGGTTCCGTTTTGGACCAGGAGCTTGGCCACATAGCCGCGGCCTTTATCCAGGGAGGATTCGATGACCGTACCGTTGGCCAGCCGGGAGGGATTGGCTTTCAGGTTGAGCATTTCCGATTCCAGGATCACCTTATCCATCAGGATATTCACATTCGTCCCCAGCTTGGCGGAGATCTCCTGCGTCTGATATTTGCCGCCCCATTCCTCCACCAGGATATTCATCTTGGAGAGCTCTTCCCGCACTTTGTCGGGGTTTGAATTGGGCTTATCGATCTTGTTGATGGCGAAGACGATCGGCACGCCGGCTGCCAGGGCATGATTGATGGCCTCCCGCGTCTGGGGCATCACGCTGTCGTCGGCGGCAATGACAATGATCGCCACATCCGTCACCTGGGCTCCCCGGGCCCGCATAGCCGTAAATGCTTCATGACCGGGCGTATCGAGGAAGGTGATCACCTTTCCGTTCTCCAGCTTCACCTCGTAGGCGCCGATATGCTGGGTGATCCCGCCGGCTTCTCCCGCCACCACGTTGGAGCTCCGGATATAGTCCAGGAGCTTGGTCTTTCCGTGGTCCACATGCCCCATCACGGTAACGATCGGGGGACGCTCGGTCAGATCTTCCGGGTTGTCCGTTTCTTCCTGCTGCAGGATGGCTTCCTGGACTTCCACGCTGACGAATTCGACCTTGTAGCCGAACTCATCGGCCACCAGGGTCAGGGTCTCCGCATCCAGCCGCTGGTTGATGGAAACAAAAAGGCCCAGCGTCATGCAGGTGGAGATGATATCGGTGACCGGCACGTTCATCATCGTGGCCAGCTCGTTGGCGGTCACGAACTCGGTCACCTGGATCACTTTCTTGCCTTCTTCCAGCTTTTCCTGCTCTTCCTGGATCTGCTGGCTGATGGCTTCCCGCTTCAGCTTGCGGTATTTTGAGGCTTTGGATTTCCCGACCGGACCCAGGCGGGCCAGCGTTTCCTTGATCTGCTTTTCAATATCTTCCTTGCTGAGCTCGGGTTTCTGGATATCGCGGTAATATCCTCCTCTTCTTTCTTTCCCGCGGGGATGGGAAGGGGCTTCCCGATCGGTTCCGGACGACACTTCTGTGCCGGGTTTGTTCTTGATGCGCTTGCGCTTCTTCTTTTTGCCTTTGACCGCTTCGTCGGAGGAGGAAGCGACCGGTTTTTTCTTTTCGAATTTCCGCTGTTCGGGAAGCGTCATCGTGCCCAGGATCGTCGGTCCTTCCAGCTTGATCCGCTCCATCCGGATGAAATTCTCCTGCTTGGGCTCGCTCACCTCCGGGATCACTTCCGGCTCGGCGATCGCGGCTTCTTCCACGGGCGCCGGCTCTTCAAGGATCTCCTCCACCTTCGGTTTCAAAGCGGCCTTTTTCTTTTCCTTTGGCTTGGCTTCTGCCTCCGCCTCTTCCTTCTTTGCTTTTCCCTTCTTCGCCGGTTTTTTCCCGACCGTTTCCAGGTCCAGCTTCCCGACGATCTTGAGCTCCGGCTTGACTTTTACCTCCTCTTTGGCGGCCGTCTTTACCGTTTCTTCTTCAGCTTCCTTTTCCCCGGCGGCTTTTTTCCGGGTGGTTTTCTTCTTCTTTTCTTCTTCCGCGGGAGCTTCAACCTCCTTTGCCTTCACTTCCTTTACTTTGGGAGCTTCCGGCTTTGTTTCCTTCGGGGCGGCTTCCTTGACCTTTTTCGGGGCTTCCGGGGCCTTTTTCTCATATTCGAGGGATACATTCTTGATGAACAGATCGTCCAGCTCCTTTTCCTTCTCCTTGGCAGCGATCTTCTTATCCTCGATCGTGATCGTTTCGTGTTGTGCGAACGACAGCCCGATCTTCTTCGCTTCCTCCTTGACATGCTTTTCGGTCGCGAATTCCTTCATCAGGAAATTGTACATTTCCTGGGAAAGCTTGGCATTGGGGTCTTTTCCGATGTTGAATCCTTTCTTCGAAAGGAAATCCACAATCGTGGTCACCCCGATGTTGAATTCCCGGGCAGCCTTGCTGAGCCTGATCGTTGCGGTCGTATCACTCATAGATTCCGGCCCGTCTTTCCCGTCGGGAAAGGGGAGGGCAAAATTAGGGTTTTTTATTCAAACTCCGCTTTAATTATGCGGATCACTTCATTGATAGTTTCTTCTTCCAGGTCCGTCCTTTTCACCAATTCTTTCACATCGAGGGCCAGGACGCTCTTGGCGGTATCGCACCCGATGGCTTTCAGCTCATCGATGATCCACTGGTCGATCTCGTCGGCAAATTCCTGGAGGTCCACGTCTTCGTTGTCCACATCGGTATCCCGGTACACATCGATCTCATAGCCGGTCAGCTTGCCGGCCAGCTTGATATTGAACCCGCCTTTTCCGATGGCCAGCGAAACCTGGTCGGGTTTCATGTAAACGTCGGCTTTCTTGTTCTCTTCATCGATGATGATCGAGCTGACCTTCGCCGGGCTGAGGGCGCGCTGGATGTACAGGGAAGGATTGGTCGTAAAGTTGATGACGTCGATGTTCTCATTCTTCAGCTCCCGGACGATCCCGTGGATCCTCGAACCCTTCATGCCGACGCAGGCCCCTACGGGGTCGATCCGGTCGTCGTAGGATTCCACCGCCAGCTTGGCCCTTTCTCCCGGGACCCGGACGATGTTCTTGATGCTGATCAGCCCGTCATATACTTCCGGCACTTCGGCTTCGAACAGTCTTTCCAGGAACACCGGCGAGGTGCGGGAGAGGATGATCACCGGGTTGTTGTTTTTCATCTCCACCTTCGATACGACCGCCCGGATCGTATCGCCCTTGCGGTAAAAATCGACGGGGATCTGCTCCGATTTGGGCAGCAGCAGCTCGATGCTTTCATCGTCCAGCACCAGGATCTCCTTTTTCCATACCTGGTAAACTTCCCCGGAAACGATCTCCCCGATCTTCTCCTTGTATTTCTTGAAAATATTGTCTTTTTCGTATTCCTGGATCTTGGAGATCAGGTTCTGCCGGATGGCCAGGATATCCCGCCGCCCGAAGTCCTCCAGGTGGATCTCCTCCGAGAAATCTTCCCCCACCTCGAAATCGGGTTCTTTCTTGACGGCCTCCGACAACGGGATCTGGAGGTTGGCATCTTCCACCGCCCCGTCATCCACGATCTTGCGGTTCCGCCAGATCTCCAGGTCGCCTTTGTCGATGTTAACGATGATGTCGAAATTCTCATCCGTGCCGAAGCGCTTGGCAAGCATATGGCGGAATACGTCTTCCAGAATCCGCATCATGGTCTCCCGGTCGATGTTCTTGAATTCCTTGAATTCAGAAAAGGTCTCGACTAAATTGATGTGTTCCATTTCAAATTCCGAGTTTTATTTTTCCAAAATTATTTTCCGAACGGTATTTCAACTTTTGCTGATTTGATCTCACCGAAATCCAGGGTGCGGAGTTTCGTTTCGGTCTCCTTCCTGCTGATCCGGATCTCCTGCTCCAGGAGGATACGGTCCGGCTCCACCCCGGTCAGCCTTCCCTTCAGCTGCTCTCCCGAAAGGGTCACGATTTCCATCCTCTCGCCGATATGCTTCGGGTACTGCCGGTGGAACTTCAGCGGCTGATCCAGCCCGGCGGAAGAAACGGTCAGCTCGAAATCCTCCGCATTACGATCCAGCTTCGATTCCAGGTACCGGCTCAACTGCTGGCAGTCGGCGATGGTCACCGCCTGGTCCCCGTCGAGGTAAACCTGGATCCGGTTACCGGGCTGGATGGAAATACCGGCCAGGAACAGGCTGCTTCCGAGGAGCCGTTCCTCCAGAATCGTACGGATCTTTTCTTTCGCGATCATGATCCTTATTCAATGAAAGAGGGGACCGTCAGCCCCCTCAAATCTCTTACACCGAAATGCAACAATCGCATTTAACAGGTGCAAAGATACTATTTAATATTCATATGGCAATGAAAATCTGTGAAATTTCTTGCCTCGCCCGGCTATTGAAATTGTCCGCAGAATGGGTTACTTTTGATTAGGAATACAGTCATACCCCAAAAATGTCGGTTTACGGATGAAAAAAATCAAACTTTATTTTTTCCTGGTCCTGATCCTGTCCGGTGGGAAGGTGATCGGCCAGAACTGGCAGTACGTCTGTTCTCCGGGAGTCACCTTATATAAAAATGAAGGCGGGACCGTGAAAGCCTTCCGGCTCGACTCCCTCTCGCTTCCCGGCAATAACGACACCGCCTTCCTCTCTTACCGGGCCATTTACCCGGTCATCATCGACTCCTGCTTTGATACCACCAATGGCGGGATCCTCGGCAGGAGAGTGTTCAAATACCACGACGGGACCTTCCTGTTCTTTAACGACTACCACGACACGCTGACCCTGAAATCAACGGCTTCGCTCAATCAGGCCTGGACTTTCTGCAGGCTCTCCGATACTTCCCGGATCGAGGCAAAAGTCACTTCCGTTATCCTCGACAGT
>DATJQF010000070.1:0-16822 GCA_035505995.1 Bacteroidales bacterium | reverse complement strand
CAGGCGGACAACCGATCCATGGAGTTATTGTAGAGCTCTTCAATCTCCTGTTCGAGCTCCTCGATTTTCAGATCTTCTTTTTGTACCAGCGCCGCCATCATCCGGGAGAATTCCCCCTTCGGGGGCGTGGACGCAAGGTACTCCCGGATCGCTTCCACACTGTAACTCCCGGTTCCGAACGAAGTAAGCACGGCCTTTGCAAAATTAGAGGCGGGAATATAAGCGGGAAAAATATTCCTCGCTTTCTTCAGCGAATTGATGAACGGGGAATCCTTCACTTTGCCGGCGATCTCCTTCCACTCCCCGTCGAAGAACAGATGGTCGATGGCCCGTTCGAGATACTGGGCACGCTTCCGGGTGAAAGTGAAGATCATCTCGTTCAGACCGGTGATCATGATGGCCAGGACCAGGTAAATAAATACCAGCGTAATGGCGATGTTCAGGATAGAAGAGGTTACCATGCTCGTTGGTTTTGCTTATTAATAGGGTTAGAGGCTGAAAATCTGATGCAATAAAGTTATATAAAAAATTCCTGCAATCAATAGAACCGTCTTTTCCATGGCACCCTACTCAATTTATCCTATAGATTCCCATATTCTTGCTATTTTTGAATTATGCTGCAGGCAACCCGTTGTGATACCATGTCAAATCCCAAATAATCATTCTATGAAAAAATCCATCCTCCTTTGCACGATCCTTCTTTGCGCGATCGTAATCCCTGTTGTTGCCCAGGAAGAAAAACCTGAAAAAGTGAAAGAGATCGGACTGAGCTTTTATAACCTGAACAGCTTCGGGGTCCGTTACAAGACCGGCACCTCGAAGATGCTGCTGCGAATGAACCTGGTCGCCCTGGACCTCGGTTACCTGAAATCCAACACGGAAACCTTTGATTCGGTTCCCGTGAAGCTGGGACATTTCGGGGTCGGCTTTAACCTGGGTTTTGAAAAGCGGATCCCGGTAGTGAAGAACCTTGATTTCCTGATCGGGCTTGACCTGGGAGCAAACTACGGCTATTCCTGGAACAAGCAGACCGATACGCCTTCCTATTATCTATATAAGGTGACCACCTGGAGCATCACCCCCATGCTGGACCTGGTGCTGGGGCTGAATTACCATATCGGGAAGAAATTCTGCCTTTCCGCCGAATTCGATCCTTACCTGAGCTTTACGTACGGACATTTCACCACCGTCAAGCAATACCAGGAAAGCTCCGACGAAAATAAAACCACGTATATACACCGGGAGGTAGGCTTCGGCGCTTCCAATACCAGCGCCAGCATCACCCTTTCTTATGTCATCGGAAAATAAACGGCCATGAAAAAGATCCTGCTCATTTTGCTGATCCTGGGTTGCCTCGAACCTGTGCTTCGGGGACAGAACCAGGATACGATCCTGATGCCTTCCATGGCGGCTCCCTCTTATCGCTCCCTGTTTTTCACAGACCCGGCCAAGGGGTTCGCAGTGGGTACCCATGGGGCATTGATCCAGACCAACGACAGGGGATCTTCCTGGCAAATGATCAATCCCGGCAGCCAGGTCGATCTGCATTCCGTTTTCTTCACCGATTTTAATAACGGGTTCATCACCGGGGCCCGGGGGACCATCCTGAAGACGAGCGACGGGGGCCAGACCTGGACCCAGCAAAACACCGGAGTTCCCAATGATCTGAATTCCGTTTACTTTATCGACACCTATAACGGATTTGCGGTTGGCGAGAATGTGATGCTCCGCACCACCGACGGGGGCGGGTCGTGGTTGCCGGTCGCTTTTGGCCCTACGAACTTCTATTCGGTGTTCTTCACTACCCTGGATACCGGCTATATCGTCGCGGGCGACGGCTCGATCCTCAAATCGGTGAACCGGGGCATGAACTGGAGCTATATTTACAGACTGTCCGGCAACGCCTTATACTCCCTATGTTTCACGGGGCATAAAACCGCGTTTGCATCGGGAGCCAAAGGAGTGATCCTGAAAACCACCGACGAAGGAAGGAAATGGACCGCCCTGAATACCGGGACTACAGTCAGCCTGTTCAATATTTTCTTTGTTTCACCGGCAACGGGGTTTGCCGTCGGGGAGGACGGGGTGATCATTAAAACCACGGATGGCGGAAATTCCTGGATCCTGCAGAACAGTTATACGACGAACGATCTTTTTTCCGTTTGGTTCTCGGATGAATATTTCGGGGTGGTCATCGGAAACTGGGGGATGATCGAGCGGACCGACGACGGAGGAGATTACTGGACCATCATGAACAAGCCCTGAAAAAAGAACTCGCAAACCATCATTACTTACGCCCGTGAGGATCACATTTCTCGGCACCGGAACTTCGCAGGGGATTCCCGTGGTAGCCTGTCCGTGCGAGGTATGCCGCTCGGAGGATCCGAGGGACCGGCGTCTCCGGTCGTCCGTGATGATCGAAGAGTCGGGGAAAAGGATCATCATCGACTGCGGTCCCGATTTCCGGCAGCAGATGCTCCGCGAGGATGTGAAATCGATCGATGCCATCCTGGTGACTCACGGCCATAAGGATCACCTGGGGGGATTGGATGATGTCCGTGCCTTTAACTATATCCTTCGCCGTCCTACCGATATTTATGCGCGCAGGGAAGACCAGCAGGTCATCCGGAAGGAGTATTCATATGCTTTCGGGGATGACCGGTACCCGGGTGTACCGGAGCTTTCCCTGCATACGATCCGGAACCAGCCGTTCGAAGCGGCCGGACTGGAGATCATTCCCGTAAAAGCCCGCCATTACAACAACCATTTTGTCTTCGGGTTCCGGATCGGGGAATTCACCTATATCACGGACGCGGTTGAGATCTCGCGTAAGGAAATGAATAAGATCGCTGGCTCGAAGGTTATCGTGATCAACGCCCTCAGAAAGAAAAAGCATTATTCCCATTTCAATCTCGGGGAAGCCCTTGCCATTCTCAGGGAGTTGAAGCCGGAAAAGGGATTCCTTACCCACATCTCACATCAGTTGGGAAAGTATGCAGAGGTAACCCAAGAGCTCCCCCCTGGCGTGATGCTTGCCTATGACGGACTGAAACTGGATTTATGATGATCCCGGATCTTACCCTACCGGTTCCTCTTCCTGACCGTCTTCAGCGTCAGGAGATTCATCGGGTCGCAGCCAAGGCCTGAAATGTTCTTCTGAACAAAGCGGAGCACCTCATCGTAGTACAGGACCACCACCGGCGCGTCCTGCATGACCAACCGGTCCATCTGGCGGTAGCAATTGTGGCGAAGAGCGTCGTCATCCGTCGACTGGGCTACGTCGTAAAGCAGGTCATACCTGGGATCGGAGAAGTGAGTGTAATTGGGTCCGGCGGGGCAGAAATTCCGCGTGCAGAACAGGGAAAAGTAGGTTTCGGCATCGGGGTAATCCGCGATCCAGGAGGCACGGAAAAAAGGAAGACGGGCCTGGGCTTTCATCTCCTTTAAGGCCGCGGGCGGCGAGATATCGATTTTCAGTTCGATTCCCAGCTCCCCTGCCCTGCTCTGGATATATTTGCAGATGTCGAGGTAATCGGAGGTCGTGGAAAGCGTGATCGGAGGCAATCCCTTTCCTCCGGGATACCCGGCTTCCTCCAGCAGTTTCCGGGTACGATCGGGATCATAGGAATAGTAAACGGCAGAAGTGTCGCAGTCGGGCATGCCCGGCGGGATCATCCCGTATATTCCCGGTGTACCGATATTATTACGCAGGAAGCGGATCATCTTTTTCCGGTCGAAGGAATAGTTGATCGCCTGCCGGACCTTCAAGGATCCCGTGGGGCTTCCCCGGGAAATCGCAGAATTGGGATCCACCAGGAATCCCAGGTATTCTGTATTCAGGTAAGGCCCCCGGATCAGGTTGATCCGGCCGGCATAGGCGGGTTTCAGGGATCCTTCCCGGGTGAGCACCTCATCTTTATAGGAGGGGTCGATGCCCGACATGAAGTCGAGGCTGCCTTTCACAAACTCGAGAAATGCCGATTGCTTGTCGGGGACAAAGGTGATGGCGATCGCGTCGAGGTAGGGCAGCCGCACTCCCTGTTCCGTTTCGAAATAACCGGGGTTCTTCCCCAGCACCAGCTTCACCCCTTCTTTCCAGTACCGGAATAAGAAAGGTCCTGTCCCCACCGGGTGCCGGCGGAAATCCTGTCCGTACTTCACGATAGCCTCTTCCGGCACCACCGAGCAGTAGAGGGTGGTAAGCAGGCCCAGGAAGGGAGGAAACGGCTTTGAAAGAAGGATCTCGAAAGTGGTGTCATCGGGCGCAGAAAAGGCATAGTGTCCCCCGGAGGTATCCACCGCACCGAACACCCAGGCGCCCGGCGATGCGGTCCGGGGATCCACGATCCGGTTGAAGCTGTAAACAAAATCCCCGGCCACCACCCTCCTGCCCTTGCCGCCCGGGAAGACGGGATCATCATGAAAGTAAACATCCTTGCGCAGGTAAAAGCGGTACTCTTTTCCGTTGCCGGAAATGGACCAGCCCCAGGCAATGCAGGGAAGGATATCCAGGCGGTCGTTCAGCTGGAGCAGCCCGGAAAAGAGCTGGTGGGTGGCCCAGATATTCGCCTGGTCCCGGGCGAACGCGGGATCCAGGGAGGTGATCCCCGCCGCTTCGTTATACCGGAATACGGTCTTATTCCGGTCCTCGTCTTCGCGGTTCCTGCATCCGGAGAAATAAACGGCGCCCAGGAAAAACACGGACATGATGAGCAATCCGGGACGGTAAAATGCTGACAAACTCCGTGACATCTGTGTCGCTGGTTTTGTTACCCCGCAAATTTATATTATTTCTCCCACCGGTCCAGGCCATCCTGCTTTTTTGTAATTTTACCGGGTCATAACAAACGATTCCCACGCCATGAAAAAATTATTCTCCCTCCTGCTCCTGGTCCTTTCGGTATCCGTAGCTTTTTCTCAGAATACTATCCCTTCGAACGGTTCGGAATATTGTTCCAAAAAGAAATGCTCGGCCGGCTTTCTGATGCTTTCCCCTGAAAATCCGGCCTATTATCCTCCCGTCCATTCCTATGACGTGCAGAAATACACGCTGTCCTTAAATCTGTACCACTGCTATATCACCCCGTATCCTCATGATTTTACGGCCAACGAGATCATTGATTTTATCGTGGATTCCACGCTCAACAGCATTACCCTGAATGCCAACGATACTTCCCTGTCCATCACCTCGGTGGGAGGCGCCGGCACGACCTTCACCCATGCCAACGACCTGCTGGTGATCCACCTCGACCGGACGTACAACCCGGGTGAAGCGGCCAGCGTTACGATCAACTACAGTCATAAGAACTATCCGGATTATTCATTTTATGTGAACAGCGGGATGGTCTTCACCGATTGCGAGCCGGAAGGCGCCCGGGGGTGGTTCCCGTGCTGGGACCGGCCCTCCGATAAAGCCAAGCTGGAGCTGACCGCGAAGGTGAAGTCCGATGTCAAGCTCGGCTCCAACGGCGCCCTGATGGACTCGACCTTTTCCGGGGATACCCTGATCTATCACTGGCAGAGCATCCACAACATCGCCACGTACCTGATGGTGATGTCGTCGAAGGTGGGATATAACCTCGATATCAAATACTGGCATAAGCTCAGCAATCCGTCCGACAGCATCCCGCTGCGCTTTTATTTCAATACGGGAGAAACTCCGTATGCGATGGAAGATACGCTGGTTTCGATGATCACTTATTATTCGCAGGAGTACTGCGAGCATCCTTTCCAGAAAAACGGGTTTGCCGCGCTGAATTCCGATTTTCCCTGGGGAGGCATGGAAAACCAGACCCTTACCAGCATATGCCCGAATTGCTGGGAAGAAGGCCTCATGTCCCATGAATTTGCGCACCAATGGTTCGGGGATATGATCACCTGTGCTACGTGGGCGGATATCTGGCTGAACGAGGGTTTCGCCACCTGGAGCGAGGCTCACTGGAAGGAGAGCTATATGGGATATTCCGGCTATAAAGCCACTATCAACGGCGACGCCACCAACTACTTCGGGGGCAACCCGGGATGGGCGATCTCGGATTCATCCTGGGCGATCAACACTCCGCCGGTCTATATTCTTTTCGATTATTCGATCACCTATTGCAAAGGCGCCTGCGTGCTGCACCAGTTGCGGTACGTGCTGGGAGACTCCCTGTTCTTTGCCGTGCTGCATGCCTATTGCGCCGATACGAACCTGAGATTCAAATCAGCCACGATCCGGAGCTTCAACGATAAGGTGAACCAGGTTACCGGGCAGAATTACGACTGGTACTTCGCCGAATGGATCTATAAGCCGAATCACCCGGTGTACAGCAACACCTATAATTTCAAGGACCTGGGGAACGGGACCTGGCAGGCACATCTCTTCCTGACCCAGGTGCAGACCAACGCTCCTTTCTTCAAGATGCCCGTCCAGGTGAGGATGGTCTTTGCCGACCTGACGGATACCCTGTTCCGGGTCATGAACGATACGAACGACCAGGGATTCACCTGGGTGTTCAACAAGCAGCCTGTGATCCTCCAGTTCGACCCCTATGACCAGATCGTCCTGAAACAGGGCTCCACCATGGTCGGCATCCCGGAAGCATCGGGTCCGTCGGCCGGCGCCGAACTTTATCATAATATCCCGAATCCCGTCAGGAACACGACCGAAATAGACTACCGTACCGTGAGCGAAGGCACCGCGACCCTGGAGATCTTCGACCAGACCGGGAGGATGGTCCTCCGCCCGGCAGAGGGTATACAGGAGGCAGGATTGCACCATGTCACGGTGGATTGCTCAGGGTGGGCGTCAGGCATCTATATCATTAAGCTCACTGCCGGAGGCGAAATCCGGACGGGGCGGATGACGGTGGCCCACTGAGGAAAAGCGGAGTAAAACGGATGAGATCTGCGCGCTTATTATTCGCTCTGGCATTACTTACCGGGTTCCGTGCGGGAATGGCCGCTCCTGCCGGGCCGGTGCTGGATACCGCACATTATTACATGAAGCACAGCTTCGATGTGCAGGATTACAAGCTCCTCCTGGATCTGTATACCTGCTACGCCCCCAGTTATCCCGATTCGTTTTCCGCGAAGGAAGTGATCACCTTCCGGGTGGATTCGGCATTGACGTTTATCCGGCTGAATGCGCTCAACACCTCGCTGATCGTTGATTCCGTAGGACTCTCCGGGAACGGGTTCACCCATATGAACGATACCCTGACGGTGTTGCTCGACCGCACCTACCAGCCGGGCGAGGTCGCCGGTGTGAGGATCTGCTACCGTCATAAGAACATCTTCGACCATGGCTTCTATTCCTACGGAGGATTTGTTTTCACCGATGCACCGCCCGAAGGGGCGAGAAAATGGTTTCCCTGCTGGGACCGGCCCTCCGATAAGGCAACCACGGATATCACGGTCAAGGTGCCTTTATCCGTAAGGCTCGGATCGAACGGGATCCTGGCCGATTCGGTGATCTCCGGCGATACCCTCTGGTACCATTGGGTAAGCCGGGATCCGATGGCTACTTACCTGGTGACGCTCACCTCTAAAGTCGGCTATAATATTCATCCCCAATGGTATCATCTGTACCATCATCCCTCCGACAGCATCCCCGTGCGGTTTTTTTACAAGACCGGTGAGAATATCGGAAATATCTCCGGCGTCATCACTCCCCTCACCGATCTTTATTCAGGCTACTTCGGGGATTATCCTTTTGAGAAGATCGGCTTTGCCGTACCGGACGGCTCTTTCCCCTGGGGCGGGATGGAGAACCAGACGATGGTGAACCTATACCCGGGCGGTTTCGGAAATACCGCGGTGATCGCCCACGAGCATTCACACCAGTGGTTCGGGGATATGATCACCTGCGGCACCTGGGCGGATATCTGGCTCAACGAAGGCTTTGCCACGTTCTGCGAGCTGCTGTGGGTTGAAAACTCCGACGGATACTCCGTTTATAAGAGCACGCTGAGCACCTATGCCAGCGATTTTATGGCGACTACGGCATCGTTCCCCATCTATAATCCTTCCTGGGCCATTCATACTCCCCCTATCAGCCAGCTCTACAGCACGACCATCATTTATCATAAAAGCGCTTGCGTGCTGCACCAGCTGCGGCATGTGCTGGGGGATTCCCTCTTTTTCGCCGCCATGAAGTCGTATGCCTCCGATACCGCCTTCCGTTTCGGGAATGCCGTCACGGAGGATTTTATCGCGAAGGTCAATGAAACGGCGGGCCAGGATCTTTCCTGGTTCTTCAATGAATGGATCTATCAGCCTCATTACCCCGTATATGAGAATGTGTATGATATCATTGATGACGGGAACGGGACGTGGGAAGTGAACCTGAAGATCAGCCAGACCCAGATCAACACGGTATTCTTCACCATGCCCATTGAGATCAGGGTGACTTTTCAGGATTTAAGCGATACTTTAATCAAGATAGTTAATTACTCTAATAATCAATTATTTAATTTTACTTTTTCGAAGAAGCCAACCGGGTTGCTTTTTGATCCCGACAACAACATCCTGTTGAAAAAAGCAACGACGCTCCTTGGGGTTCAAAAAAAAAGTGAAGGAGAAAGACCGGCCCTTTACCAGAACGAGCCTAATCCCTTCTCCGTCGCCACCATGATCCGTTATCATGTATCGATGCCCTGTCATGTAAGGATCTCCATCCTGGATGAGCAGGGAAGGCTGATCCTGGTCCCGGTGGACCGGAATCTCACCAACGGCACTTACCGGCTGGATCTCTCCGCCGGGGATCTTCACGAAGGAGTTTATTATTACCGGATGGAAGCGGGGGATTACAATGCCACCCGGAAGATGGTGGTTTCAAAATAGCGGCGATCTCACCTTTTCTTTCAGCAGCGCCAGGCGGTCGATCTCTTTCATCTCTTCCACGAAGTGGAACCGGATCCCCGTGATGTAATCTTTCCGGATCTCGACCAGGTCTTTTTTATTCTCCGCCGAAAGGATGATATCCCGGATGCTGGCCCGCTTGGCCGCCAGGATCTTTTCCTTGATCCCCCCTACCGGCAGGACTTTCCCGCGGAGGGTGATCTCGCCGGTCATGGCCAGCTTTTCCTTGACTTTACGCTGCGTGAAAGCGGAGGCCAGGGCCGTGAAGATTGTAATCCCGGCCGACGGGCCGTCCTTGGGGGTGGCGCCTTCCGGAACATGGATGTGGATATTCCATTTGCTGAAAAGGTCATCGTCGATGCCGAACAGGGCGGAATGAGCCTTCAGGTAAGCCAGTGCGATGGAAGCCGATTCCTTCATGACGTCGCCCAGGTTCCCCGTCAGCGTAAGATCACCCTTGCCCTTGCTGAGGCTGACCTCGATGAAGAGGATCTCCCCTCCTGCCGGGGTCCACGCCAGTCCGGTGACCACGCCGGCGATATCGTTGCGGATCGACTTCTCCGCCTGGAAGAAGGGCGGTCCCAGCACCTTTTGCAAGTCCTTTGCATCCGGGGTCTTCCTGAATTTCTCGCCGGTCACAATGGACTTTGCCTTATTCCGGATGATCTTCGAGATATTTTTTTCAAGGGTCCTGACGCCCGCCTCGCGGGTATAGTCTTCGATGATCCTCCGGATCAGCTCCCGGTTTATAGTGAGCTGGCTTTTGCGGATGCCGTGCTCCTTCAGCTGTTTGGGGACCAGGTGGCGCCTGGCGATCTCAATCTTCTCCTCCATCAGGTAGCCGGGAAGCTCGATCACTTCCATGCGGTCGCGAAGGGCCGGATGAACCGTATTCAGCGTGTTGGCCGTGGCAATGAACATGATCCGCGAGAGGTCGAATTCGATCTCCAGGAAATTATCGTAAAATGCCACATTCTGTTCCGGGTCCAGTACTTCCAGCAGGGCGGCCTGCGGGTCCCCGTTGATGTTCATCCCCATCACCTTATCGATCTCATCCAGCACGAAGACCGGGTTGGCCGATTTTATTTTTTTCAGGCTCTGGATGATCCTGCCCGGCATCGCCCCGATATAGGTTTTCCGGTGGCCCCGCAGCTCGGCTTCATCCCGGAGCCCGCCCAGCGACATCCGGGTGTATTTTCTGCCCAGGGCACGGGCAATGGATTTGCCCAGCGATGTTTTTCCGACTCCCGGCGGACCCACCAGGCACAGGATCGGTGACTTGAGATCCTTTTTCAGCTTGATCACCGCCAGGTGCTCGAGGATCCTTTCCTTGACTTTCTCGAGCCCGAAATGATCCTCATCCAGCACGGTCTGCGCGTTGCGCAGATCCAGGTTATCTTTGGTGTATTCCCTCCAGGGCAACTGCACGAGGGTCTCCAGGTAATTCACCTGGATGGAATATTCGGCAGCGGCCGGATGCATCCGCTGGAGCTTGCCCAGCTCCTTTTCAAAAACTTCGGCCACTTCCGCGGTCCACTTTTTATCCTTGGCCTGTTTCCGCAACGCATCCACTTCCTGGACGTTCGGGTTGGCGCCCAGCTCGTCCTGGATCGTTTTCAGCTGCTGGTTGAGCAGGAAATCCCGTTGCTGCTTATCCAGATCGATCTTCACCTTGCTCTGGATCTGCTGTTTCAGCTCCAGCACCTGCAGCTCCCGGGTAAGGTGCTTCAGCACCAGGTTGGCGCGGTCGACCAGCCCGTGGGTTTCCAGGATCTTCTGTTTATCCTTGAGATCGATGTTCAGGTTGGAAGAAATGAAATGCACCAGGAAGCCCGGACTTTCGATGTTCCGGATGGCGAAGGCCGCTTCCGTGGGGATGTTGGGGGATTTGGTGACGATCTGTACGGCCAGGTCCTTCAGGGAGGAGATCAGCGCGCTGAACTCCTTATCCCCTTTCGGGAAATCGGCAGGCGTATCGTAGGAAGTGACTTTTACCTTGATATAGGGTTCCGATTGCACCAACTCTTCCATCGCGAACCTTCTCTTCCCCTGGATGATGGCTGTCGTGCTGCCGTCGGGCATCTGCAGCAGCTTGATGATGTACGCCACGGTGCCGATGCTGAAAAGGTCGTTGAACTCGGGGTCTTCCACCGACGCGTCTTTCTGAGCGACCACCCCGATGACCCGGTCGCCCCGGTAATATTCCTTGATCAGGCGGATCGACTTATCGCGTCCCACCGTGATCGGGATCACCACGCCCGGGAAAAGGACGGTATTCCGCAATGGCAGCACCGGAAGGATCTCGGGGATCTTCTCCGCGTTCATGGTCTCTTCGTCTTCCGAAGAGAGCAAGGGGATGAATTCGGTCTCCGGGTTCAGGATGTCCGAAAATTCCTGAAGGTCGTTCCTGTCCTGATCTTTCATCAGAGATATTTGTTCTTCATCGTCATGGAGTAGATGTGGCCGAGCAGATCCTTGTCGGCTTCGCTGAAGGTCACACCCCTGCGTTTGCAGACGGCCTGTGCCACTTCCACCGCCTTGTCGAGATCGTAGGTGGTATGTCCGCTGGTGCCGCCCCAGGTGAAGGATGGAATGAAGTTGCGCTGGAATCCTGCCCCGAAAATATTGGCATTGACGCCCACGACCGTTCCCGTATTGAACATGGTGTTGATGCCGCACTTCGAGTGATCCCCCATGATCAACCCGCAGAACTGCAGATGGGTGTTGACAAACGTACGTTTCGTATAGCTCCAGATCCGCACGCAATCGTAGGTGTTCTTGAGGTTGGATGTATTGGTATCGGCTCCCAGGTTGCACCATTCGGCGATCACCGAATGCCCGAGAAAACCGTCGTGCGCCTTGTTGGAGTACCCGAAGATGACCGAGTTGTTGATCTCGCCGCCCACTTTCGAATGCGGGCCGATGGTGGTAGGGCCGTATATCTTGGCATCCATCTTTACCCCGGCATGGTCGCAAAGGGCGAATGGCCCCCGGATATGGGCGCCTTCCATGATCTCGGCATTCTTTCCGATGTAAATGGGACCGGCCTGTGCGTTCAGGCATGCGCCTTCCACTTTGGCTCCTTTCTCCAGGAAGATATTTCCTTCCCCCAGTACCAGGTTCGTCCTGGGGATAGGTTCCGATTTCCGGCCGGTGGTCAGCAGCTCATAATCCTCCAGGATCGCGGCCTCATTCCTCGAGAAGATGTCCCAGGTATGTCCGATCCGGATGGGAGGCTCTTCCACGGAGATCTCCTCGATGCCTTCCGATGCGGCTTCCCCGATGCGGTCGAGCTCCTCGGCGGTGACATGCAGGGCGATGAGGGTATCCTGGGAGATGAGGGTCTGGTTCGGCTTCAGCTCCATGACCCTCTGCGCGATCGGCCCGGTCGGGCAGACCGAGCTGTTGATCAGGATATTGTTTTCTTCCTTGATGATCGGGAATTTCCTTGCCAGGTAGTTTTCGGTCAGGGTGGAAGTATTCGCCCCGAGCCTTTTTTCCCATTTCTCGCGAATGGTGAGGATCCCGATCCGGATATCCGCGATAGGCCTCATGAAGGTCAGAGGCAGCAGGTTGTTCCGGATGCTGTTTTCATCAAACAGGATATAGTTCATAGTACCTTCAACTGTTTTATGGGTTGCGTATATTTCTCAAAATTAAAACATACAAAAGTAGAAAATATTGCCGGACATAAAAAAAGCCTTCATCGTTGGGATGAAGGCCTTTTCCGTGTTCCGGCGGGATTACGGATTATTCTTCTTTTCGATATGCTTCTTGTACCGGCTCTTGAATTTATCCACCCTCCCGGCCGTGTCGATCAGCTTCATCTTTCCGGTATAGAACGGGTGCGAAGTATGGGAGATCTCCAGCTTCACCAGCGGGTACTCCAGCCCGTCTTCCCATACGATGGTTTCCTTGGTCTGGATCGTGGATTTGGATATGAACGTGTAATCATTCGACATATCCTTAAATACGACCAGGCGGTACTCCTTCGGATGAATATCTTTTTTCATAATCCTGTCCCTTTTCAGTTTGAGCGTGCAAAAGTAAAGATTTTTCCGGATATTGCAAATAAAATGGGTCTCAATTTTTACCCGAAAGCCCGGACAGGAACTCCATCGTATCCACCCCGTCGGCGTAGTCCGACAGGCCCGGCTGCTGGGAGGTTCCCGGCCGGCATCCCCTGAACGGGGCAGCATCCCTGCACACGATGCACTGGATCTCAGCCGATAATTCTTCCAGCTTCCGGAAGAGTTCCGCCCGGTCTTCATACGTTTCGTAAAAAAGGACCGACACCGGGGAGGCGATCCGGCGCTCCTGCCTGATCAGCAGGAAACCGGTATCCTCAAACGGGTCCCTGTTGACCAGGAAAACCGATTTATAATAATCATAGTTATTCCGGTACTTATGGTGATTTGCATACTCCGCATACCGCGAAAAGAATTCTTTCAGCCTTTCCGGCCCGTATCCGGCGGGAAGGTAGATCTTGGAGACACTCCGGCATCCCCGCCCGAAATAAAGGAACAGGTCATCTCCCAGGGCGTCCATCTCCCGGGAGGTTTCCTCCCCTGTCAGCACCGCCACCCCGTTCCGGTTCTTCCGGATGATATGAGGATACTTCCTGAAATAGTATTCAAAGTAGCGGGAGGTATGGTTGCTCCCGGTGGCGATCATCGCATCGAACGCGGGCATCTTTCCGGAAGTGAAGGTGATCTTTGGCCCGAGGGAGGGTTCCGCGGCCGTCAGGATCCCGGAAAGACAGGGCAGCAGGAGTTCATCCTGGGAAGAGAGACGCCCGGCAAACCGGTGCCCGGATGCCAGCACACAGAGAAAATCATGGAACCCGGCCAGCGGGATGTTCCCCGCCATCACCACCCCGATCGTCAGGGATGGGGCGGAAACTCCTGCCCGGATCCGGTAGGGAGCCAGCCAGTTTTCCAGCTTTTCCTCCTTCAATACGGCAGCCCAGGCGGCCAGTGCATACCTGATATGATCCGGGGTGAACCAGGGATTCTTCCCGCAGGATTCCCGGACGGCGCGGTCAATAGCGCCGGCGGGACCTTCCTGGCCAGGGCTGTTTCCCGGTTCACGGACATAGGCCTCCAGGATCGATCCCAGCACGGAAAATGCCCGGATGGTTTTGCCGGCTACGCTTCCTTCCATACATTTGCAAAATTACGCTATAAAAATAACGGTGGGAAATTTACCGTTATTCATTAAACGCCTTCTTATGAACCGGCTTCCCGGCGGCCTGCTTTTCGGATTGATAGTTACCCTGCAGGGAATCCCTTCCGGTGCGCAGGTCGTGGTCACCTTCCGGAGCATGGAAGACTCCATCCGGACTTACCGGGACAGCATCCGCAAAGCCGGGGAGGATACTACCCGGATCACGCTGGGAAAGGCGGTCGAAGGGATGATGCTCCGGACCTGCGCGTTGCCCGGTGCGTTCACCTTACCTTTCGATTCGCTGAACTCCATGGAACGGTCGGAGTCGCCGGACGGAGGGTTCCGGATTTTCACCTGGGACATCCCCATGACCACCGGCCAGTACCGGTATTACGGAGTGATCCAGTGGAACGGGGACAAATTCCCGGATCGCAAACCTGTGTCCCTTTCGGACCTGACGGATTCCATTCCCCTCCCGGAAACCACCCTCCTGGATGCGATGCACTGGTTCGGAGCCCTTTACTACAAGATCATTGCAGAGCCTTATGCCGGCGGAACCGTTTATACCCTGCTCGGGTGGAAGGGGATGGATTTTCAGCTCACCTGCAAGGTCATCGAGATCCTCTCCTTTGATGAGCGGGGCCGTCCCCGGTTCGGAATGAAGCTGTTTCCGGGGTATCAGGAAGGAAAGAACGTCCGGGTGATCTTCCGGTTCTCCTCGCAGACCTCCATGGCCCTGCGTTATGAAGAGCAGTTATACACCCCTTCGGCAAATCCGGAGCAAAAAAAGGCAGCCTCCCGGAAGAAGAAGACCCGGATGATCATCTGCGACCGGCTGGTACCTTTATCAGCGGGCCAGGAAGGCATGTACCGGTTTTATATCCCGGCCGGTGACACGTATGATGCGTTTCTTTTCGGGCAGGACGGCTGGCAGTTCCTCCCAGGGGTAGATGCCCGGAACCGGTAAAATCCTGATTTGCTTTCTATATCTTTTTTATTTATTTTAGCCAGCACTTCAACCAAAATCAAATTGTTTTTAACTTTGCCTACCCCGGCTTTCATGTATTTACAAACCAACTTTAAACATATTCCTGTATGAAAAAACACAATTTCAATCCCGGACCGTCTGTTTTGCCAAGAATCGCTATCGAAAACTCAGCTAAGGCCATTTTGGACCTAAACGGTTCCGGACTTTCCCTGCTTGAAGTCAGCCACCGGGCCAAAGATTTCCAGGCGATCATCGATGAAGCGGTGGCCCTGTTCAAAGAATTGCTGAGCATCCCCCCGAATTACCATGTTCTGTTCCTGGGCGGCGGCGCCAGCCTCCAATTTTGCATGGTTCCCTATAACCTGATGCAGAAGAAAGCCGCCTATCTGGAAACCGGATCCTGGGCCCAGAAGGCCATCAAGGAAGCCAAGATGTTCGGGCCGGTGGAGATCGTCGCAACTTCCGCCGACAAGAACTTCACCTATATCCCGAAGAATTTCATGATCCCCAAGGACGCTGATTATTTCCACATCACCACGAATAACACGATCTTCGGCACGGAGATCCGGACCGATATGGACAGCCCGGTCCCGCTGGTCGCCGATATGTCGTCGGATATCCTGAGCCGTCCCACCGATGTTTCCAAGTATGCCCTGATCTATGGCGGGGCGCAGAAGAACCTGGGGCCCGCCGGCGTCACGTTCGTAATCCTCCGCGAAGACATCCTGGGAAAAGTGGAACGCGTCATCCCCACAATGCTGAACTATAAGACCCATATCAAGGAAGGCTCCCTGTACAATACGCCTCCCTGCTTCGCGATCTATACCTGCCTGGAAACGCTGAGATGGCTCAAGTCCCTGGGCGGCATGCCGGCCATTGAGAAAATGAACCTGGCTAAGGCAAAATTGTTATACGATACCATCGACTCCAGCAAGATTTTCACCGGCACGGTCGAAAAAGATTCACGCTCCCTGATGAACATCTGCTTTGTAATGAAAGAACAGTACAAGGATAAGGAAGAAGCCTTCCTGGAATTCGCCAAAGGAAAAGGGATGGTCGGGCTCAAGGGCCACCGTTCCGTGGGGGGATTCCGCGCCTCGACCTACAATGCCCTGCCGATCGAAAGTGTCCAGGCCCTGGTGGATTGCATGAATGAATTTGAAAAGAAAAACTCGTAACACTAATTCCCAAGAGCATGACAAAAGTTTTAATTGCCACGGATAAACCCTTTGCCCCCGTTGCGGTAAAAGGGATCCGGAAAGTGGTGGAAGATGCCGGTTTCGAACTGGTCCTGCTGGAAAACTATACCAGTCAGAATGATTTCATCAACGCCGTCGCCGACGTGGATGCGGTGATCGTGCGCAGCGATAAGACCGACAAGGCGGTGATCGATGCCGGAAAGAATCTGAAGATCGTGGTCAGGGCCGGTGCCGGGTATGACAACATCGACCTGGCTGCCGCCAAGGAGAAAGGCGTTTGCGTGATGAATACCCCCGGTCAGAATTCCAACGCCGTGGCCGAGCTGGCCCTGGGGATGATGGTGTATTATGTGCGCAATTTCTTCAACGGCAAACCGGGAACCGAGCTGAAGGATAAGAAGCTCGGCATCCATGCCTACGGGTATGTGGGAAAGAATGTTGCCCGGATCGCGAAAGGGTTCGGCATGGAGGTCTATGCCTTTGACCCGTTCGTCGCGAAGGAAGCGATCGAAAAGGATGGCGTCAAATGCCTGGGGTCTGCGGAGGAACTTTACCGCACCTGCAATTTCGTTTCGTTGCACATACCGGCGAACAGCCAGACCAAGCTTTCGATCAACTACGACCTGCT
>DATJQF010000069.1:0-35877 GCA_035505995.1 Bacteroidales bacterium | reverse complement strand
GAAATAAAGCAAAGATCCCTCGAACTCGGCTTCACCTTTTGCGGGATCGCCCCGGCCCGGCCGCTGGAGGAACTGCGGGATTATTACAGCCGCTTCCTGGGTGTTCACCCCTATCCCGGCCTGGAATACCTGGAAAAATATGCCGGTCCGCGGCTGGATCCCTCGCTGCTGCTGCCGGAAATAAGATCCGTGATCGCGGTCCTGCTCAATTATTATCCACGGGAAGTCATCCCCGCGGAAAACAATTTTTTCGTCTCAAAGTATGCTTACGGGAAAGACCACCATCCGGTGATGAAAGCCAGGCTGCAGGATCTGACCCGTTTCATTGCAGGGCTTTCTCCGGGGATCAGGACCCTGGCCTTCGTGGATTCGGGACCGGTGCTGGAAAAAGCCTGGGCGCAGCGCTGCGGGGTGGGCTGGCAGGGGAAAAACACGCTCCTGCTGAATAAGGAGAGGGGGTCTTTCTTCTTTATCGGCATACTCCTCACGAGCCTGGAAACGGAGTACGACCTCCCGGCGGAAGATCATTGCGGCACCTGCACCCGGTGCATGGAAGCCTGTCCTACCGGGGCCATCACGGCACCTTATGAGCTGGATCCCCTGCGGTGCATCGCCTATCATACGATCGAAACGGAACCCGGCATCCCGGAGGAGATCGCCCATAAGATGGGGGACCGGATTTACGGTTGCGACACCTGCCAGGATGTTTGCCCGTTCAATAAATCCGCACTTCCCCATGACGAGCCGGCCTTTTTCCCTTCGGAAGAATTCCGGCGGCTCAGGAAACCGGACTGGAAGGAACTTACCGAAGATGATTTCGAAAGGATCTTCAAAGGCATGGCCATGAAGAGGACCGGCTATCGCAAAATCATGGACACGATCCGCCGTGCAACTTAATGAAATCCTTCGTTTGCCTTGGTGGATAAGAAAGCCTTATTCTTTTCCCCAGTTAAAAGATGGAAACTCAAACCCCGCGAGGGTCAGCACCCGGTCAACAACAGTCATTACCAGATCATTTATTTCCTGCGGCCTGCTGTAAAAGGAAGGGGATGCAGGGCAGATGACCGCTCCCGCTTCGGTCAGCAGCTTCAGGTTCCGGATATGGATCAGGCTGTAAGGCATCTCCCTGGGCACCAGGATCAGTTTTTTCCTTTCCTTCAGGATCACATCCGCGGCGCGTGTCATCAGGTCGCCGGAAACCCCCGAGGCGATCCTTCCCAGGGTCCCCATGGTGCAGGGGATAATGATCATGGTCTCAAACCCCGCCGAGCCGGATGCCATCGGGGCGAACAAATTATCAGGGGCATACACGGGGAACGGGATCTCCGAGGGGTTCATTTTCCCCAGCTCATATTCCCAGACGGCTCGTGCATTATCCGAAAAGATCACCCCCGCCTCCTCTACCTGGTCTTTCATCCCGGCCAGCTTATCCAGCAACTTCCTGCCATAGATCGCTCCGCTCGCGCCGGTGATCCCGATGATGATCTTTTGTTTTTTCATTTCTTTCTTCGTGCCCATTTATCCCGGGGACCTGGCGACTAATGATCACCACCCCTCATTCGGCTTGAAATCCCAGTATAAAGTTAGTGCCAGCACATTATTATACTGCCCGACCTCAAACAATATTTTCCGGTAAGCTGCCTCTGTCCCGTTGCGGATCGACATCAGCGAATAGTTGAACCGGAAATCGGCCTTCAGGTGCCGCGTAATGTAGCCGCCTATCCCCAGGATCCCGGCAGCCGTCACTGCCCGCAGCGGGACGGGGTCCGGATCCGGGAAGCCATTTACCAGCTCCTTGGAGCCGACATTGATAACGGCCGCCGCTCCGACCTCCGCGAAGAACCGTTTGGCAAAAGTATATTGGTACAACACCGGGATCTCAATATAATGAAGCCTCAGCAAATACGTGCTGATCTGGCTTGAACTCGTGTTGCCCCCGGTGGAGTCCCCGTTCTGCCGGCTTCCCTTCTGAAAGTATTCCAGCTCCATCTGGAAGGAAGAATGGGGTGAGATCCGCAGTGCGACCAGGCCGCCTGCCTGGAAACCGAATTTATGGTATCCCTGCCAGGTATCGCCATCCACCTGGCTGACATTTCCTCCCAGCAGGACACCCCCGTTAAATCGCTGGGCCACCGCCTCTCCGGCGACCCAGAGAAGAATCAGCAGAAGCCAGGGCCTGGAGCTCATCTTTTTTCCGTTAAAAATAAGGTTTTATTCGGAACAGCGACGTACTTCTCCTTCCGGATCCGGGAGCGTCCCGAACCAGACGGCCGCATATCCTTTATAATACCCGATGCCGATCGCATTCCACTCCTTATCCTTCCATTGCCGGATATTGACCAGCACCTCATTATGGTCCGGACTGTGCTTCCAGGCTTTCAAGGCCCGGTCGGCAAAGGCGGCCGGATCGAGCTCGGCATTGGTCCAGAAGGCGATCTCATAGCCCTCCGAATCATAATCGGTCAGCTCCCTGGGCTTGTTCCACATGCAGGCGGCCTGCTTGTGGTCCTCGGTATAACAGCATCCGGTCCAGGGTCCATGGCCGGACCAGCTGTGCAGGTTGCAGCGGGAGGTGATGTGACCGTTATCGGCCAGGTCGCGGACATGCGACTGGGCGACATAGGTGAGGGAGGCGGACAACGGTACGGGGTTTAATCCTTTCTCTTCCCGGTAGGCGTTGATCATGCGATAGATCTGCTGCTCGGTCTCCGACAGGCAAACCGGCGGAAGGACCTTCAGGTTTTCCGGACTGGTCTGGGAAAATAAGCCGGGTGTAAAAGCTGAGAATAAGAGCAGGACGAAGACGTAGTGAAACAAATCCTTTCCTTTCATAACGGGATGATGCTTAGATCGAAAACGGCGAAAGGAAAGGGTTTATTATTTATTCCGTTCGGTTGTGAAGATCACGAGCTCCTTCAGGGAGTGGCGGAAAGGGTTCATCGGGAACTCTTCCAGCAGCGCCAGCGCCTGTCCTCTGTAATCGGTCATTTTTTCCCGGGCATACGTGATCCCTTCATAGCTCACGACCATTTCGATCAGCTGTGCCACCCTCGACCGGTCGGAATTATGGTTTTTGACGGTATTGATCAGCCAGCGCTTATCGGTGCGGGTGGCCCGGTTCAGCGCATGGATCAGCGGAAGGGTCATCTTCTGCTCTTTGATATCGATCGCATGAGGTTTGCCGGTGGCATTGCCGGCTTCGTAATCAAACAGGTCGTCCTTGATCTGGAAGGCGATCCCGACCTTTTCTCCGAAAAGCCTCATTTTCTCTACTACCCCGGTTTCCGCCCCTGCCGAGAACGCCCCGCAGGAACAGCAGGAAGCGATCAGGGAAGCTGTTTTTTTCCGGATGATCTCAAAGTAGATCTCTTCCCGGATATCCATGCGGCGTGCTTTTTCGATCTGCAGCAATTCTCCTTCACTCATCTCCCGGACGGCATTGGATACGATCTTCAGCAGGCCCACTTCTTCGTTCTCGAGCGAAAGCAGGAGTCCCTTTGAGAGCAAATAGTCTCCCACCAGCACGGCGATCTTGTTTTTCCACAGGGCATTGATGGAAAAAAAGCCCCGGCGCAGATTGGAGTCATCCACCACATCGTCATGCACCAGGGTGGCGGTGTGAAGCAGCTCGATCAGCGAGGCTGCACGGTAGGTCCTTTCCCCGATCCCCCCGGCGACACCGGCCGACAGGAACACGAACATCGGCCGCATCTGCTTTCCCTTCCGCTTGATGATGTACTGGGTTATCTTATCGAGGAGCGGGACGGAACTTTTCATGGAATCCCGGAAAATATCCTCGAATCTCCGGAGGGGGCCGGCGATCGGTTCCTGTATCTCTTTCAGCGTCACGGCAAAGGGATGAGAAAGTAAAAGTACTCTTTTTTTTAAGACCCTCCCGCTGCCGCTAATCCACGGAAAATTATGAATTTTGCAGGGCGATTCCAGATCCATGACCGGTTTTCTCTTTCATGACGTAATATTCGGCCCCGTACGCAGCCGCCGCCTGGGGCTTTCCCTCGGGATCAACCTCCTGCCGGCACATTCGAAATACTGCTCCTTCAACTGCATCTATTGCGAATGCGGCTGGACGCCGATGATCCCCGCGGAACAGCTTGAGCTTCCTTCCCGGGAAATGGTGGCAACCTTCCTGGAGAAGTCCCTGGAAGGACTGGTCGAAATGGAGTATCTCCCCGATGCCATCACATACGCCGGGAACGGGGAGCCCACGTTGCATCCCGGTTTCGCAGACATCGTGGAAGATACGATCCGCCTTCGCGACCGGTATTGTCCTTCGGCAAAAGTGGCCGTTCTCTCCAATGCCTCGAGGCTGGGTGACCCCGGGGTTTTCCGGGCTCTGCTGAAGCTGGATCAGAATATCCAGAAGCTGGATGCCGGATCCGAAGATCTGTTCCGCCTGATGAACCACCCGGTGCAGGAGGTGAATTATCCGGCCCTGGTGGAAAATCTGAAGCGGTTCAGGGGGAAGGTGATCATCCAGAGCATGTTTCTCCGGGGAAAGTACCGCGACCGGGTAGTGGACAATACGACCCCGGAAGAAGTCGGCGCCTGGCTCAACAGGATCCGGGAGATCTCCCCCGAAGGGGTCATGATCTATCCCATTGCACGCAGCACCCCGGTGCGGGAGCTGGAAAAAATAGCGCTGACCGACCTGGAGCAGATCGCGGATAAAATAACGGCGCTGGGGATCAAAGCCAAGGTTTACGTTTAACTTTGTTTTGCAGAAGCCCGGTATGTTCGATCTCCTCAAATATCCACCCAAAGTCCTGGTCGCCTGGGGTGAGACCTTTTTCGGCAATAAGGAGCTGATGTCGTGGCTGATGAGCAACGGGTATCCGGAGCTGGCGGCCCTCTCCTATGCCATCCAGGGGAGCGAGGATGCGTTCGACTGGCTGATGAACAACGGGTTCCCGCACCTGGCGGCACTCGACAGCGCCATCGATGAGGATGTGAATGCCTACACCTGGCTGCGGGTGAACAAATACCTGTTCTCCCTGGTATTTTCAGATGCCTGTCATGCGAAGCCCTATGCCGTCGACTGGTTCAACCGGCACAGCCTCCAGGTGATCCTGCGGATCGCACAACGGATTAATGAACTGCGCAACAGCAAGACTTTCGATTACCACAAACTGCATTTCTGAAATTCCCGGATCACCCGCATTTGGAGTACCCGCAGCTCTTGCAGACCAGGCAACCTTCCTGGTAGATGAGCCCGCTGGTTTCGTTGCATTTCGGGCACCGGCGTTCGGCGGCCCGGGTCCCGTCGGGGATGAATTTCTTGAGAGCCCGTTCCACGCCTATTTTCCAGGTGTTGATGGTATCCACCTCGAAGTGGAGCTTGGAAATGATGTTGACCACAAAGGGCAGCGGCATGCCATGGCGCAGGATACCGGAGATCAGCTTGGCATAGTTCCAGTATTCCTTGTTGAAGGACCGGGACAGTCCGTCCATCGTGATCTTGTACCCCTGCCGGTCTTCGAACTGGAAGTCGTACCTCGAGCTGATCCCGTCGGGCCGGCTCTTCACGATCCATCCTTTCTGCACCCAGGTCGGGATCCAGAAATCATCCGCCAGACCGGTAAAAATTTCGTAGGGCCTGCCGTTAAGCAGCCCCACGACCGCCACCCATTTTTCATAATCATTCTGGAACCTCACGATCTCGGCTTCCAGGCGGTCGGGACGGTGCGGCGCCTTGGTTTCGTGGAATTCCTCCTGACCTTCCGTGACTTCCTTCTTTTCCTTCTTTTCATTATTCACCAGGACCCCGGCCCGGCTGCCTTCGCGGTACACGGTCATCCCTTTGCACCCGACCTTCCAGGCCGTTTCATAGATGGAGCTTACCAATTCTTCCCGGATGTCGTTGGGGACATTCACCGTCACGCTGATGCTGTGATCCACCCATTTCTGCACGGCCCCCTGCATATGCACCTTGGCCACCCAGTCGATGTCGTTCGCCGTAGCCTTGTAATAAGGTGATTTCCGGATGATGTTCTTCAGTTCTTTTTCTTCCATGCGGGAAACCTCGTCGACATTATACCCGTTCGTTTCCAGCCAGGTGACGAATTTATGATGGAACACGTTGTATTCTTCCCAGGTGTCGCCGACTTCGTCCTTGAAAGTCACTTTGGCCAGCTTGTCGCTGGGATTGACCTTCCTTCTTCTCTTGTAATTGACGGCGAAAACCGGTTCCAGTCCGGAGGTGGTCTGTGAGAGGATGCTCACCGATCCGGTGGGAGCGATGGTCAGCAGGGCGATGTTCCGGCGGCCGTATCTTTCCATGTCGCGGTAAAGGTCCGGGGCGGCTTCCTTCAGGCGCAGGACGAAGGGATTTTCCTTCTCCCGGTCGGCGCTGTAGATCGGGAAATGTCCCCGTTCCTTGGCCATCGTCACCGAGGAACGGTAGGCCTCGGTGGCCAGCATTTCATGGACCTCCACCGAGAAGTCGATCGCTTCATCCGAGCCGTACCGCGTTCCCAGGGCGGCCAGCATGTCCCCTTCGGCGGTGATGCCGAAGCCGGTCCGCCTTCCCTGCACCGCTTTTTTCTTGATGTTCAGCCAGAGGTTCCTTTCCCGTGCCTTGATCTCATCGGTTTCGGGATCCGACTCGATTTTCTTCAGGATCTTGTCGATCTTCTCCAGCTCCAGGTCGATGATGTCGTCCATGATGCGCTGGGCTTTATGCACGTGATCGATGAAGCGCTCCGAATCGAAGCTGGCTTCCGCGGTGAACGGCTGGTCAACATAGCTGTACAGGTTGATCGCCAGCAGCCGGCAGCTGTCGTAGGTGCACAGCGGGATCTCGCCGCACGGGTTGGTGGAAACGGTCTTAAAGCCAAGATCCGCATAGCAGTCGGGAACCGATTCCCGGATGATGGTATCCCAGAAAAGGATGCCCGGTTCTGCCGACTTCCATGCGTTATGGATGATCTTTTTCCAGAGTTCCCGGGCCTTGATCGTCCGGGTGAACTTCGGCTTGTCCGCGTCGATGGGGAAGCACTGGACGAAATCCCCGTCGGAGATCACGGCATTCATGAACTCATCGGTGATCTTCACGGAGATGTTGGCTCCGGTGACCCTGCCGGCCTCCAGCTTGGCATCAATGAAGTTCTCGGCATTGGGATGCTTGATGGATATGCTCAGCATCAATGCGCCCCGCCTTCCTTCCTGGGCCACTTCCCGGGTGGAGTTGGAGTAGCGCTCCATGAAGGGTACGATGCCCGTGGAGGTGAGCGCGCTGTTTTTCACCACGCTGTTCTTCGGGCGGATATGCGACAGGTCATGCCCCACCCCGCCCCTTCTTTTCATCAGCTGTACCTGCTCTTCATCGGTTCTCAGGATGGCGCCGTAGGAATCGGAGGGACCTTCATTCCCGATCACAAAGCAGTTGGACAGCGATCCGATCTGGAAATCATTCCCGATGCCGGCCATGGGGCTGCCCTGGGGAATGATATACCGGAAGTCGCGGATCAGCTCGAAGATCTCATCTTCGCTCAACGGGTTGGGATATTTTTTTTCTATCCGGGCGATCTCTTTTGCGATGCGCCGGTGCATGTCATCCGGGGTCTGCTCGAAAAGTTGTCCGTCCGAATTTTTCAGGGCGTACTTGTTTACCCACACGTTGGCGGCAAGATTGTCGCCCTTGAAATACTCCGTGGATTTCTCAATCGCTTCGGCAGCGGGGTAAATCTTCTTTTCCGGTTTATTTTTGTCCCTGGTCATTTCAATTGGCTCCTCATTTTCAGGTGCGGCTTTCGGACGGACTCGCTTGGCCATCACCTCGTCGTAAAAATCCGTCTTTTGTTCTTTGTCTGTACCAACTAAAGAGGAATCTTCCATTATGTAAATACTTTAAGAAACCGTTTTTTCAACTAACTGATCCGGTGAGTAATAAAAACCCCTGAAAAGCTGATGATTCGGGGAGCAATATACAACGAGAAAGGCTTCGGGGGAAATTAACTTTTCAACGGGACCTGTTGAAAAATTCTAATTGGTTGAAATAAAAAAATATAGATTGAAATTTTTTTTTTGATCTTGTTTTGGTATGCTATATAAAATTTCTTCGAAGTCTTTCCTTTAATTTCCCTCCTCCGGTCTGCCCGCTTTCCAGATTATTTTTTTTCCGAATCCCAGGCGGTTATCCGTCATCTTGATCATATCAGGCTCCAGGCCCCACAAGGTAAGCCTGGTAAACTGAGCAACGGGAAATTTCGAAACATATTGCTTACGGGCGCTCCGCAGCCCGGGTCCTTCGAGCCTTGAGACCCGTCCGGTGAACTGGATCCCCCGGATCTTGCCGGTCATTTTCGTTTCCAGGGCAATGGCTCCTGCCGCCCCGTAATGGCCGGTCTCCGTCATATCCTTGATATGGCGCGTATCTTCCCCTGAGGTGAATACGAACAGGTTCCGTTCGGCATCATAGATATAAAAGCAGGTGGCGCACCAGGGTTGGCCGTCCCGGGAAACTGCCAGGGTAAAAATGTGATGCTCCCGGATGAAATCAAGTATGCGGGGTTCCGGTTGATTCATGTCCGTCAGAAGTCAAGGCTCAGTGAAACATAAAAGATGGCTTTGCGAACATGTCCGTCCTCCACCCCCCAGGCTACGTCCCCCCGGACGAAATACCCGAAGATCCGGGTGCGGAGCCCGCATCCGAATCCTTCCACGATCGGCTCCTTGAGCAGTTCGACTTTAATGAAAAGGGGCTTCTGGTCGATATAGGTGGTGAATAGCTCATTCTGCTCCGAATACGGGGTGGGCCCCGTCCAGGCCGTTCCCACATCGCCGAAAGCCACTACCTGGAAATTATTCAGAAGATCGGAGCGCACCGGGTGATTGAGAAAGTAGCGGAAGACCGGCAGGCGGACCTCACTGTTGAAGACAAAGAAGCTGTTGCCATTCCGGATATTCTGGGCAAACCCCCTCATATTCGTGGCCAGGGCCTGGAAGGCATAATTCTGGTCTGTGGCGACCGGAACATTGGTATAGAATCCCGGGACCAGCCAGTTATCGACCCCGCCCAGGTAATAAACCACTTTCTCCTGCCCGAAGGAAGTCCCGCCCGCCAGCCGGAGGGCGAGGATCATGGAGCGGTGAAGCCTGACATAATGCCGGAAATCGAGCCCCAGGGTGAACATGTTCGTGGCCTTTGAGTTGATGAGGTGATAATATTCCCCGAACACTTTGTACCGGGTCCCGTTGTATAGGTTCAGCCCGATGCTTCGGGTATTGTCGTAGGTAAGCTCCCCTTTCAGGACCCCCCAGTACTGATCAACATCCGGGGTCTTCAGGTTGAACTGATCCGTCGCCAGGTACACCGCACGGTCATAGCGAAGCTCCGCCGTGCCCCGGATGCTCAGCACCGGCGTGAAAGGATAGGTAAGGACATAATAGAGCTCGTGGATCCGGTGCCGGATGATGGAATAATAGGTCGCCTCCTCGATGGATACCCGGTGGAAGACGATCTGATGGTCAAGCCGGCGGGTCAGGTTGCTGTAGCTGAACAGGTATTCGTTGTTGATCAGGTTGAAGTTCAGCCGGACCCCGCCTGTCAGACGATGGTCCTCCATCAGGTCCGTCACCCCTACCATGAAAAGGGCATTCAGACCCGGATTGAAAAAATTCGGAAAGCTGCTGTTGGAAAAAGGCTGATAGGATGAATTCAGGTAATTGAAATCGAGTTGCGTGACCATCTGGTCGATCGCGTACTCTACATTGTAATTGAGCTGCTTGGCCGTGGCGAATTTATCGAGGGTGTCCTTTCGTGCATTCAGGGTCCCGTAATATTTCTTCCGCATCAGGGTATCCGTGGAGGACTTCGGGATCGTGTCGGAAAGGGCCGCCTGCAGAGCAGGCTCACCCTGGGCAGGTACGGTCTTCGCGGGGAGCTCCTGCTCCTTCACCGCCGAAAAATGCTTCTTCTCCGGGATATTGATTTCCTGCGTGCGGGTAAGGGTATCTTTCCGGCCCGGGGCAAGGGTCCCCTGTGCGCCCCTTTGCCAGAGCCTTTCAAAGAAGGTATTCTGGAGGCTCTCCGTTTTGATTTCCGAGGGGCGCGGCATATCGTAGGTATAAATCGTGAAATGATTGTCCTTATAAACTATTTCCGCGTATTTCCCGGTCAGGGGAGAAGTTTCCTGCTCGAGGATGTTCCGGGAATAATTCGTCACCGGGAACGAATGGGTGAAGTAACGGTAATGTACCGCGGTATCGACGTAAGCAATGGCGCTGTCGAACCGGCCGATATACCGGTTATAGATTCCGCTTTCGTTACTCAGGTAAGTGAAATAATTTCCCCGGTAAGGCATCGGCATAATCTCGTTGGCGCCCGGGGTCCGGGTGACCCGCTTCAGGACATTCTTGTGGTTCGCATAATCATAAAGGAACAGATCGTTGTCGAAACTGATCTTGCTGATATCCACCCTCGGATCGAACCGGATCGTGTCGTTGTCCCGGTTGGAGCTGAAGAGGATCTGCGTGGAATGATTGATAAATCTCGGATTAAGATCATTGTACGGATCCCTGGTGATCTGCTCGAACGATTTGGAGGCAATGTTGTAAACATAGATGTCCGACTGCCCTTTTCTGACCGCCGACATCACCAGCAGGAGCCCGTCTTCCGAATAGGATAGATCCAGGACCTTGTCAAAGTCAAACAGGATCTGTTTTTCGATGCTCCGGTCGGCCACGTTGTAAAAGTAAAGGTAATCCTCCCCTTTTTTCTCGGTAAGGATGGCCAGCACTTCCCCGGTCGGGTTCCAGGCCAGGACCGGGTAGGTGTAATCCTCTTTCTCCTGCAGACGGTATCCCCCGCGGTAGATCTTTTTCTTCCGGTCTTTTTCCTGATCATACAGGAACACCTTGTAAATGCCGAGCTCGTGCGTGACGTAGGCGAGATGCCGTCCGTCGGGGCTGAGCTTCACCTGCCGGTAGATCCGGTCGGGTTTCGGCCTCTTATTGACAATCGTCCCGTCGGGAACGCCCCGGGTCAGTTCTTCCGAGGAATAGATATCCTTGTAAAATGCCAGCCATTCGCTGATAAGATCTTTAAAGGAGACCCCCAGCACATACAGGAAACCCTTTTCAACATTCCGGCTCAGCCGGGCCATATACACGATGTTCGGGATGTTCGATTCACCGTATTTGATGGCGATGTAATTCCACATCGATTGCCCGGCATACGTGGCTTCCTTCCCTGAAAGCCGGGAGAATTTCTCGAATTTCCCCTTCAGGATCGCATCCCGCACCAGGTTGTCCACTTCCGGGGTCCATTTTTCGGATACGTAACTGACGAGCCCGCTGAGATACCATTCCGGCATGGTGAACAAGGCGTTGTTCTTGATCTGGGCCCCGATGCCGGTCCCGTAGATCATCTCATTCAGGATCACGGTGGCGATCCCCGCCCGGATCTGCCTCTCAAAATGATCATAGTTCCCGTCGAAATAGATCATCACCTTCCCCCCGATGATCCGGGTGACACCCCCGGTATTATAACTGTCCCATTCGCCGACCAGCCCTATATTGCTTTGCTTGAGGTCCGAAAGATTGTTGAAGATGATGAACTGGATCTTCTCTTCCAGGCTTGACTGCAATTCCGACTCGATCTCCTTGATGTGCTGATCGGCATACCGGGCGCAATAGGTTGCCAGCTCCTTGCCGTTCAGATAGAAATAGGTGTCGTACCGGTCAAACCGGTAGAAGGTCCAGAAGAAGTTATTATACTGAACGCGGTTCTTCCCGAAAGTCAGCTGCGAGCCGTTGTAAAACTGTGCCCGGATGCCTTGCGAGAGGGTTCCCAACAAAAGGAGCGTGAGAAGGGTTTTGGCCAGGAACCGGCCTGTGGGAACCGAACCGGCAGGGGTCATAGTCATCCAGCAAAGGAGTGGTTTTGAATGCACCGCTAAATTAAGATTATTTTGAATCAGGCCCGCAGTATGCCCCAATTTCATACCTTTGCAGCCCCGTTCCATTAGCCTGATTTACAATATAAGCAGATGATCCGGATAAAGAAATTTATCTTCAATACCTTCCAGGTTAACTCCTATGTTTTATATGATGAAACCGGGGAATGCATATTGGTCGATCCGGGATGCATAGAGGATGCTGAAAAGCTCCAGCTGGAGGATTTTATCCGGCAACACGGGTTGACCCCGGTGCGGAATATTCTGACCCACTGCCATGTGGATCATATTCTCGGCAATACGTTCATTTCGGAAAAATATCACCTGAACCCCGAGTATCATCCCGCGGGGGCTCCTTTTTTCAGGACGGTCCGGGAAATTGCCCTTTCATTCGGCTATGAGCTGAACCATCTTCCTCCTGCGGGACCTCCCTTACATGACGGGGATATCATTACCTTCGGCAAGTCCGGGCTTACGGTGATCTATACCCCGGGACACGCCGCCGGGAGCATCTGCCTGCACAGCCCCGAGCAGAAATTCATACTTACCGGGGATGTGCTGTTCCGGGATACCATCGGGAGGACGGATCTTCCTACCGGCGATCTCAACCTGCTCCTGGACAGCATCCGGGAAAAGCTGTTCACCCTTCCGGATGAGACGGAAGTATACTGCGGGCACGGACCGGAGACCACCATCGGGTACGAGAAAATGAACAACCCGTTCATCCGTTAGCGATACCATGAAACGGGGAGCGAACATAAAGAAGGTCCTGGTCATCCGGTTCAGCTCGATCGGCGATATCGTGCTGACCACCCCGGTCGTACGCTGCCTGAAGAACCAGCTGCCGGAAGCGGAGATCCATTACCTCACCAAAACCCGGTATGCCCCGCTGCTTTCCTCAAATCCTTACATCGACCGGATCCATTGCTACGGGGAGGATTACGGGATCCTCCTGAAAACCCTGAAGGCCGAGCATTTTGATTTTATCGCCGACCTTCACAGGAGCCTCCGGTCGCGATACATTCTGCTGAATCTTCGCAGGCCCCATGCGACCTTCTCCAAGCTGAACCTCAGGAAATGGATGCTGGTGCGGATGAAGATCGACCGGCTGCCGCACATCCATGTCGTAGACCGGTACTTCGGGGCGGTATCGCCCCTCGGGATCCGGAATGACGGCAAAGGACTGGATTATTTCATTCCCCCGCCGGAAGAGATCCGCCCGGGGGATGTATTTCCGGCGGCTGCCGGCGGATTCATCGCCATGGCCATCGGGGCGCGGCATCAGACCAAGATATTGCCGGTTGAAAAAGCAGCGGAGGTTTGCCGTAAAGCAGATAAACCCATGATCCTGCTGGGAGGAGCGGAAGACCGGGAAAGAGGGGACCGGATCGCCGGCCAGGCAGGAGACCGGGTGTTCAATGCCTGCGGAAAGCTGTCCGTCAACCAGTCGGCGTCCGTGATCCGCCAGGCGGATGCACTGATCACCAACGATACCGGGATGATGCATATCGGGGCAGCCTTCCGGAAGAGGATCATCTCGGTGTGGGGGAATACCGTTCCCGCCTTTGGCATGTATCCTTACCTGCCGGAAGGATCGGGGCACCTGAGCAGGATCGTGGAAGTGAAGGGACTGGATTGCCGGCCCTGCTCAAAGCTCGGGTACGACCGATGCCCGAAAGGCCATTTCAACTGCATGAACCTGATCCGGACAAGCGATATCCTGGAAGCCCTATGATCTTTGCCGATTCCCATACGCATCTTTACCTGGATGATTTTGCCGGCGACCGCGACGAGATGATCCGCAGGGCGCTGGACGAAGGCGTCCGTTACCTGTTCCTCCCCAATATAGAAGCAGGCTCGGTCGGGGGGATGCTGGCGCTCGCGGAAAAGTATCCCGGCATCTGCTTCCCGATGATGGGGCTTCATCCTACCTCCGTCAGGGAAAATTACCGGGAGGAATTACAGGCTATAGAATCCGCCCTGGAGCGGGAACCGGACAGGTTTTGCGCGATCGGGGAGATCGGGATCGACCTGTACTGGGACCGGTCGCGGGTGGAGGAGCAGAAAGAGGCTTTCAGCCGCCAGCTTGACCTTGCAATACAGCATCGCCTGCCCGCCGTCATCCACACGAGGAACTCGTTTGAGGTGGCGGCTCAGATCGTGGAAGTTAAGGGATCGCAAGGATTAAAGGGGATTTTCCACTGCTTCAGCGGAAATATGGACCAGGCCCGTAAAGCGGTATCGCTGGGATTTGCCCTCGGGATCGGCGGAGTGGTGACTTTCCGGGATTCCGGCTTGCAGAAGATAGTCCGCGAGATCCCGCTGGAACACCTGGTCCTGGAAACGGATGCCCCGTTCCTGGCGCCGGTCCCCTACCGGGGAAAGCGCAACGAAAGCAGCTATATTCCGTTCATCGCCCGGAAGGTGGCAGAGCTGAAGGGCATCCCGGTCGAGATCGTGGCGGAGATCACCACGCATACGGCGCTGGAAATTTTCAATCTGAAAAACACCACCTTATGACCATACAGAAATCAATCCTGGTAATATATACCGGCGGGACCATCGGGATGGTACAGGATCCAAGGACCGGCTCCATGAAGCCGCTCGGATTCGACAATCTCTACCATTTCCTGCCGATGCTGGAGAATTTCAATTACCGGATCGAGTTCATAACATTTGCTCCCCTGCTGGATTCCTCCAACATGACCCCGTCGTTCTGGATCGAGCTGGCCACCGTGATCGAAACGCATTACGAATCCTTCGACGGTTTTGTCGTGCTGCACGGTTCCGACACCATGGCTTACACGGCTTCCGCTCTCAGCTTCATGCTGGAGAACCTGAACAAGCCGGTGATCTTTACCGGCTCGCAGCTTCCGATCGGGATGGTCCGGACCGACGGCCGTGAGAATTTCATCAACTCCATCGAGATCGCGGCCGCCTCCGAAGACGATACCCCGATCGTGCCCGAGGTGGCGATCTGCTTTGAGAACAAGCTTTTCAGGGGGAACCGCACCAGCAAGTTCAACGCGGAGAACTTCGGCGCCTTTATTTCAGGCAATTTCCCGCTGCTGGCGGAGATCGGCGTGAACATCAACTATCACCGCGACCTCATCCTGAAGCCCAACTTCAAGAAGCTGAAATGCCACAAGATCCTTAATGAAAACATCGCGATCCTGAAGCTTTTCCCGGGGATCGGGGAAAATGTCATCCGGTGCGTACTGCACATTGAGGGACTCAAGGCCGTGATCCTGGAGACCTTCGGCTCCGGCAACGCCCCCACGGCGCCCTGGTTCCTCGACATGCTCAAGGATGCCATCGCCCGGGGGATCATCGTATTCAATGTCACCCAGTGCAAAGGCGGAACGGTCGAGCACGGGAAATACGAAACGAGCGCCGAGCTGGGAAAACTCGGTATCGTGGGAGGATACGACATCACCACCGAATCGGCCCTCACCAAGCTGATGTATCTTCTCGGGGCGGGATTTTCCAGGGAAGAAGTGGAAAAGTACCTGCAGATCTCCCTACGGGGTGAAATGACGGTTTAAAGTCAGGATTTTTCCCTACTTTTGCGCCTCAATCAAATTACCAGGTACAAAGTACCAACTACGAACCCGGAGAGATGTCCGAGTGGTCTAAGGAGCACGCCTGGAGAGCGTGTAATCGCCAAAAGCGGTTCATGGGTTCGAATCCCATTCTCTCCGCCAGGTCAGGAAATGATCATCAATACGGTCAGGGAGATTACTGCCAGGATGGTTAATACTTTCAGGATGAGTTCGGATAGGTTTTTCATGGTAGCTTGTTTTTAGTCATACATGGAAGAACTGCTGGAAGGTATGTTGATCACCCTAACGGTGAAAAAGTTAATAAGCTACCATACCCATATATATTCTACGGATTGGGAATAGATTAGTTACCGGGAAAGGGGGAAAGTTTTAGCGATTTTTGCAACTATTTTGCCGCTACCGGATGCTCTTTTTATTCCGGGTGAGGGAAGGGACCATTCCCGGGAGGGAAACTGCGGGAACTCTTCAGAACTCCCCATATCAGCAACCCGGTAAGCACCGCGCTTCCGGCGATCAGGAATGCATTATCGGTAGCCCCGAACTTCTCATAGGTCACCGAGATCAGCCCCCGGTCCGCCAGGAAGGAGATCACCACCGCGGATCCGTTATTGAGGAAATGGGCGAACACCGGCACCCAGAGCGAGCCGGACCAGTAATAGAGGTATCCCAGCAGCAATCCCAGGAGGATCCTGGGCAGGATTCCATAGAACTGAAGATGGAAGATCCCGAAGATCACGGCCACCAGCACGATCGCAACATGCGGGTTCTTCAGCCAGTCCCTGAAAAGCCGCTGCAATAGCCCCCTGAAAAAAAGCTCCTCGCCGATCGCCGGCAGGATGGCGATCATCAGCAGGCTGAAGGCGAATCCCCCGAAGGTCTCTGACTTGAGGAAAACATCGGTCAGCCGGGCGGCCTGGTCCTCCGCATCCATCATCCACTGTTCCACTCCTTTCAGGAAGCCGGGCAGCTTCATTGCTTCATTCACGGTGACCGTCCAGTTGAGGAACGGAAGACAGGCAAACATGATCAGCAGCACGAGCAGGTATATCCGGACGCCGGACTTTTGCTTCAGCCCCAGGAACCGGGCGGGCTCGGGCGAGAACAGAAATGAAGCGAGCAGGGGAGGAATGAGGAACAGGGCCAGATCCTGCAGCACCTGCAGATATTTGAGCAGCATCACGGTGACCGGATCCCCCAAATTATCCAGGATGTTGAAATCCGATAAAAGATCCACATGGAACAGCGGCTTCACCAGCAGGATCCCGGGCAGGAACACCGCCAGGAAGCTGGCGATGACCAGCACCACCACAAAAACGATCCGGGCGAACGGGGAAAGGTCTTGCAGGACGGGTCTTCTCATAGGGTGGAGCGAAATCGTTAAATTTGGGGCTAAATTAAGTCTTTTTGGTAAGGATCGGCACAACGGAGCTGGGCGATTGCCCGCTGATCATGGCCCCGATGGAGGATATCACGGATTCGCCGTTCCGTATCCTCTGCAAGTCATTCGGGGCGGAGGTCGTGGTCACCGAATTCATCTCTTCCGAAGGATTGATCCGGGAAGCAGCCAAAAGCAGGATGAAAATGTCCTTTACCGAAGAGGAGCGTCCCATCGGGATCCAGATCTTCGGACATGATATCGAATCCATGAAGCAGGCGGCCCGGCTGGCGGAAGAAGCGCAGCCCGATTTCATCGACCTGAATTACGGCTGCCCGGTGAGAAAGGTCGTTTCCAAAGGAGGCGGCGCGGCGCTGCTGAAAGACCTTCCGAAGATGGAGGCGATGACCCGGGAAGTGGTCCGTTCCACACGGTTGCCGGTAACCGCCAAGACCCGGCTGGGATGGGACGAAGAGCATAAGAATATCCTGGAGATCACCGAGCGGCTGCAGGATGCCGGCATCGCGGCGATCGCGATCCATGCCCGGACCCGGGTGCAGGGATACGGAGGCAAAGCCGACTGGACCCTGATCGGCGAAGTAAAGAATCATCCGCGGATCCATATCCCGGTGTTCGGCAACGGCGACATCAACAGCGCCCCGGTTGCCCGGGAAATGAAAGAAAGATACAATGTCGACGGGCTGATGATCGGCAGGGCGGCAGTGGGAAATCCCTGGCTCTTCCGGGAGATCCGGGAATACCTTGACCAGGGCTCCCTCATCCCTCCCCCTCCGGTTGAGGAGAGAGTCAGGATCCTCCGCCTGCATCTTGACAGATCAATCGCTTATAAAGGCGAACGGAGGACACTTCTTGAATTCAGAAAATTCTATACCGGTTACTTTAGGGGACTGCAGGGATTTAAATCATTCCGGATGAAATTGATGGGAGCAGCCGGCCGGGGAGAGATTGACAGAATCCTGCAGGAAATTGAGCAGATCTATTTTGATTCTTGATGACCGGTTGAATTGACGATGGGGGTCATTTGAACTTGCTCTCCAGCAGCTCCTTCAGCCGTTTAAACGCATTCCCCTGCGTGTCCCAGAGGTTCTTCTGTCGCAGGAGGTCCAGGTAATCCAGGGCGGCGGCAAGGTCGGCAAAGCCGTTCAGCGTTTCGATGTTTTCATTATAATCCCGGAGGTTGCCGTCGAACAGCTCGTTGATGAAAAGGAATTTTTCGTTGATCGAGATGGAAGCTTTCAGGCTTTCCGGCGCAGCGGATCTTACCTTCGGACCCAGGCTTTTTTCCCTTGCCTGCTTCAGCTTCTCGGTGAATCCTGCTCCCTGGTCGGAAAAGAGATCGGCCTCCGCCGGTGTTTCCGGCTTTTTCGGCTCCCGCTTTTCCTTCTGGGGAATCCCCGGCTTTTCCGTGAAATCTTTCCCGGGAAGCTCCCCGCCGGGCAAGTCCTCTTCCAACGCTTCTTTCCCGTATTTTTCCCGGATCACCTCCAGGGTCTTATGCTCGTAAAAGGTGAAGGGATCGCCCGAACGCTCCAGCATCTGCACCTTCTCATACAGCTTGCGGATATTTTCCATCAGGATGTCCAACTCAATGCGGGGGATCTTTTCCTCGTATCCCCGGATAATTCCGAATTGCTCCTGGATGGCTTCCAGCAGCCACTGGATCTCCTCCTTCAGGATGTTTTTATTCATCTGGATCATGGCGGGCGGGCTCAGGGATCAGTAGATCGGTTAATTAACAAAGGCTAAAGATAAAAAAAATTCCCCGGCCGGGGAAGATCAGAAAAACATCCTTCCCGCCGCCCATATGGGTTTTACTCGCGGATTTTATGTAATATTGCTCCCTGGTTCTTTAAAACAGAGCACTATGAAAAAATTCGGAATCCTTTTACTGCTGCTGACGGCAGCATTTAATTACACCGCTATGACACAAACCAACAACACCCCGGCGAAACAGGTCCACTTCGTCATCCATACGGACTATGGAGATATGAAGGGCGTTTTGTATAATGAAACACCCAAACACAGGGATAATTTTGTGAAACTGGCCAAATCCGGCTTTTATGACGGGTTGCTCTTTCACCGGGTTATCCAGGGCTTTATGATCCAGGGCGGAGATCCGCAGTCGAAGAATGCAAAACCGGGACAACAGCTGGGCAACGGCGGACCCAATTACACCATCGATGCCGAGTTCAACCCAAGCCTGATCCATAAGAAAGGGGCCCTCGCAGCCGCCCGTACCCCCGACCAGGTCAATCCGAAAAAAGCTTCTTCCGGATCGCAGTTTTATATTGTCGAAGGGAGAAAGACTTCCGCCGCGCAGCTGGAAAGCCAGTACCCGGGCAAATATAACGATGCCCAGAAAAAGATCTACGAAACGCTCGGGGGCACTCCTTTCCTGGATGGATCCTATACCGTGTACGGGGAGATCACCGATGGCCTGGACGTGATTGATAAGATTGCTGCGGTTCAGAAGGATGCCAACGACCGGCCGGTGAAGGATATTAAAATGACCATAAAGATCATAGAATAGGTTGCAGCGGCAGTGAATGATAATCATGCCGGCAATCACTTATGATCTTGTGTACATCTGTTGATTCAGTGGAATCTGTGTTCGAAAAACCCGAAACCCGGAACTAACCAATGAAAGAGCGGATCGCGGCGCTGATCAGGGAGATTCAGGAGTTCACGGCTGATACCGTGGGAGACCTGGAACAATTCCGTATCCGCTTCCTGGGCCGGAAAGGGGTCCTTCAGGATCTGTTTGCAGATTTCAAGAACGTCCCCGCCGATCAGAAAAAGGAGATCGGTCTCCTCCTGAATGAAGTAAAGCAAAAAGCCCAGGAGAAGGTGGATGCCCTGAAGCAGGCAATGGAACAGGGGCCGGTGCAGCCGGAGACCGGCAATGACCTGACACGACCGGGGGTTCAGATCCCTGCCGGGGCGCGTCATCCGCTCTCCATCATCCGGAACCAGATCATCGAGATCTTCTCCCGGATCGGATACACGGTGGCCGACGACCGCGAGATCGAGGACGACTGGCACAACTTTTCCGCCCTGAATTTCCCGGAAGAGCATCCGGCCCGCGATATGCAGGATACCTTCTTCCTCGAAAAGAATCCCGATATCCTCCTCCGCACCCATACTTCTTCGGTCCAGATCCGGACCATGGAAAGAACCGGGCCTCCCATCCGGATGATCTTCCCCGGAAGAGTCTACCGGAATGAGGTCATTTCCGCCAGGGCCCATTGCATCTTTCACCAGGTGGAAGGACTGGCGGTGGATCGCAACATCTCTTTTGCCGACCTCAAGCAAACGCTCCTGTTCTTTGCACGGGAAATGTTCGGCGAGAAGACGGAGATCCGACTCCGCCCCTCCTATTTCCCGTTCACGGAACCGTCGGGCGAGCTCGATATTTCCTGCAACATCTGCGGGGGGAAGGGGTGCAACATCTGCAAGTATACGGGCTGGGTGGAGATCCTGGGCTGCGGCATGGTGGATCCCCAGGTGCTGGAAAATTGTAAAATCGACAGCCGGGAATATACGGGATTTGCCTTTGGCATGGGGATCGAGCGGGTGGCCATGCTGAAATACCAGATCAGGGATATCCGGCTTTTCTTCGAAAACGACCTTCGCTTCCTGGAGCAGTTCTCCGGGCTCTATTGATTTCCTCAGTATTTATTTCTCCTGAATAGCCGGATCAGCAGCCAGAATCCCAGCAATCCGGCCAGCATGAACACGACCGATCCCACCCAGCGGAGCTGCTCCCACTGGGAAATGATCGAGGCCCCGACGATCAGGGAGGCGATCACGATGGATGTTGCGATACGACTGCTGGCCAGGTCGATGTGCTCGTTCAGCGGTTCCAGCCCTTTGACTTCGATCTGGGTCTTGAACTGGCCTTCCTTGATCCTTGAGAGGATCTCATTGATCTCGGCCGGCAGCTCGCGGATCAGCTTGTAATAATCCTTCAGCGCCTCGAACACCTCCATGGCGATTTGCTTCGGGCTGAATTGCCGGCGGATAAGGTCCAGGGCATAGGGCTGCATTTCCTGTGCAAAATCTATTTCCGGGTACAGGGTCACCGCCACCCGCTCGATCGTCATCAGGGATTTCACCAGCAGGTAAATGCTGGGCGGGATCCGCAGCCCGAAGTGAACGATGATGTCCACCGACTCGTTCATCACCTTGCCGAAATGCATCTGATCGACGGTGAGATACCGGTAATGGGCCAGCATTTCCTGGATCTGGAATTCCAGGTCCTTGACCCGGCTGAACGTCCTTTTTCCCGACAGGAGCAGCAGGGCCTCGGTCATATCATGGGCATCCCGGCTGAGGTAGCCCAGCACATATTTCCCCAGGAAGCCCAGGTGCTCCGGACGCAGCGATCCCATCATCCCGTAATCCAGGAAGGTCAGCGTCTGGTTCTTGTTCAGGAAAAGGTTGCCGGGATGCGGGTCGGCGTGGAAGAACCCATGGTTGAAGATCTGCTCGAAGACCAGCCGGATGGCTTTCCGGGCCAGCTCTTCCAGGTTCAGCCCGGTTTCGCGGAGCTTCACCAGTTCGCTGATCTTGATCCCGTCGATGAATTCCTCCACCAGGATATGCTCCTTGGAATACTCCATGTAAACCTGCGGCACATAAATATCGGGATCTCCTTCGAAATTATGCCGGAAGCGGATCACATTCCCCGCTTCATGCCGGAAGTCCATTTCCTTGTGGATGGTCTTTCCGAATTCCTTGATCACCCCGGTCAGGTTGATAGCTTCCATTTCCGGGTTGGTCTTCTGGGCGCGGGAAGCAAAGAATTCCATCAGGTTCAGGTCGAGGTCGATCTTCTTCCGGATCCCCGGCCGCTGGATCTTCACGCATACTTCGTCCCCGTTGAGCAGCACCGCACGGTAGGTTTGCGCGATGGAAGCCGAAGCAAGATGGTTGCGGTCGAATTCCTTAAAGATCCCGGAGATGGGCTGGCCCAGGTTCTTCTCGATCTCGGCGATGGCCAGGTCGTCGGGCATCGGGATCGCTTCATCCTGCAGCTTCCGTAACTCGGCCCGCAGCTCTTCGGAAAACACATCCGGCCGGTCGGCCACGATCTGCCCGAATTTGATGAACGTTGGCCCCAGTTCCTCGAATGCCATCCGGGTCCGCTCATACCGGTTGAACCGTTCGATATTCGCCAGCCGTTTCCTGGAAACCAGGAACCGGCCGAAACCATTGTTGCTGACCCATTCCTGGAAGCCGTATTTAACGAGTATCCCGATGATCTCGCGGGCACGGCCCAGTTCGTGCATAGCGACACCGATCTTAGAGATCTTCATAGCAGTCTCTCCGGTTACGGCTTCTTTGTCACCTTCCTTTTAGCCGGAGCTTTCTGCCCTTTTTCAAGCTTCGCCAGCCGGGCTTCCAGCTTCATGAGATCTTCCCGGGTGACCAGGTTCATCTTGTCAATGGCTGATTTCTGGAGGGTGATGACTTGCTTCTCCACGTTCTTCCTCGTCTCCGCGGCTTTTTTCACCCACTGGTCCATGAGCCTTTTGGCTTCCTCCCGGGTCAGGTTATTCTCGGCGGCAAATTCCTTTGCGGCTTTCTCGATCTTGTCGGTCGTTTCAAAAGCGAATTCCCTTCCCTTCTCAAACGTCTTTTTCAGTCCTTCAAACATGGTCGGATCCTCCTGTTGATTTTAATTTGGGTTGATATTTATTTCGGTTTCGGGTAAATACTTTCATCAGGTGCATTTCGATGTCCGTCAGCAGGATCTCCGGGTTTCTCACTTCCGACAGGCTGACCTCAAAGGCGGTCAGGACGTTCGGAATAATCCGGATCGAATGCAGCACTTCTTCTTTTTGGGCTTTCCTGAACTCCCCTTCCACCAGCAGGAGAAAATCGGTTTGCTTCAGCGGCGGGATCAGGATCGCATCCTGGCTCCGGTTGGCAATGAGCGACCAGGTCTGGCGCCGGTCTTCGTCCCGGTAATAATAGTAGGAAAACTCCGCAGGTTCCTGAACCCCGGGCAGGGGATGCGGAAGATCGTCCAGCTTGGATAAGGAAAATTCAAGCTGCTGGTTCAGGAGATAGGAAAGACGGTAATCCTTCAAATGGCACGAGATCCCGATCAGGCTGAAGTAAGCCGGCTCAGCTCTGGCATCCAGGAGGATCTTCTTTGCCATGGTACGATGGAATGAACAACAAATGTAAGGAATAAATGAGGGGCGGTCAACCTTTCCGGCGAAATAACCCCTGAGAACTAAGCGCCGGCGCGGTTTTCCTGATCAGGGTTCAGCTTGTTCCAGGCTTTCTCTGCGGCATTCTGCTCGGCTCCCTTGATGGAATGATCCTGCCCCTGGGCAACGGCCGTTTCCCCGAGCCGGACCTCCACGACATACAGCTTGCGGTATCCCGAGCCTTTTTCCGCGACCAGGTGGAAGGAAATATGCTTCCGCTCTTTTTGCGCCCACTCGATGATCCTGCTTTTATAATTCAGCTCCTGCTGGATCAGGTCGTCCAGGTTGAAATACCTCTTGATGATCCGGTCCAGCACGATCCGGCGGGTGAATTCGTAACCCCGGTCCATATAAATGGCGCCGACCAGCGCTTCAAAGGCATCGCCGTGAAAAGAACGGTAAACATTCTGGGAGTCCGGATCCAGCTGGATCAGCTGCGTCAATCCCATTTTCTGCGAGAGCTTGTTCAGCTGCGAGCGGTTCACGAGCTTGGAGCGCATCTCGGTCAGGAACCCTTCGTCCTTCAGGGGAAAGGTCCGGAAGAGGTATTCGGCCGTGACGGCGTCCAGGATCGCATCCCCCAGGAACTCCAGACGCTCGTTGTTGATCTTGATCCCCTGGACCGTATCGGAGCCGGCCGATTTGTGCAGGAAGGCCAGCCGGTACAGGTAAATATTGCCCGGATAGAATCCGAAAATGTTATGGATGGCCCGTGAGAGTTTTTTATCGGAAGAAAAAAAATACCTGACCGGTTTTAGGTTCCAGGTCATGGCGGGCGATTATTCTTTGAATTTCCTGAAGATGATGCTGGCGTTGTGGCCCCCGAACCCGAAGGTGTTGCTCAGGGCCGCGCGGACCGTGCGGGAAGCCGCCCGGTTAAAGGTAAAGTTGAGCTTGCCGTCAATTTCCGGATCGTCTGTGAAATGGTTGATCGTAGGCGGAACCATATCCTCCTTGACGGCCAGCACCGATGCAATGGCTTCGATGGCGCCGGCGGCACCCAGCAGGTGACCGGTCATGGATTTGGTGGAATTGATGTTGAGCGTATACGCATGTTCGCCGAAAACCTGCAGGATGGATTTGGATTCGGCGATATCTCCCAGAGGAGTAGCGGTTCCGTGCGTGTTGATATGATCTATCTCTTCGGGGTTCATCCCCGCATTCTCCAGGGCATTCCGCATGGAAAGAATAGCGCCCAGCCCGTCAGGATGGGGCTGAGTCATATGGTAGGCATCGCCGGACAATCCTCCGCCGGCCACCTCGCAATAGATCCGGGCACCGCGGGCCAGCGCATGTCCCAGCTCCTCGAACACCAGCACCCCGGCGCCTTCCCCGATGACAAATCCATCACGGTCTTTGTCGAACGGACGGGAAGCCGTTGCCGGGTCATCGTTGCGCGTGGAAAGGGCGTGCATGGCATTGAACCCGCCCACGCCGGCCGGGTTGATGGCCGCTTCCGATCCGCCGGCTACGAACGCATTGGCCATTCCGAGCCGGATATAGTTGAAGGCATCCACCAGCCCGTTGGCGGCGGACGCACAGGCAGAAACCGTGGCGAAATTCGGGCCGCGGAAGCCGTACCGCATGGATACATGTCCCGCCGTGATATCGGAGATCATCTTCGGGATGAAAAAGGGGTTGAACCGGGGGGTCCCGTCTCCCTTGAGAAAATTAGACACTTCCGAGATCAGGGTATCCAGCCCGCCGATCCCCGAAGCCATGATCACCCCGATGCGGTTCACATCGACCTTGGTAAGATCAAAACCGGCATCCTTCACCGCTTCGTCGGCGCTGACGATCCCGAAATGGGAATAAATGTCATATTTGCGGACCTCCTTCTTTTCGAAGAAATTCTCCGGATTGAAACCTTTAACCTCACAGGCAAAACGGGTCTTGAACTTGGATGCATCGAACCGGGTGATCGGACCGGCTCCGTTTGCCCCGCTGATCAATGCTTTCCAGTATTCTTCCACCGTGTTGCCGATTGGCGTGATCGCGCCAAGACCGGTAACTACGACTCGTTTTAGTTCCACTGGGTATTGGGTGTTTAGGGTTTATCCATTAAAAGGAATCCCTCCTGGTCAGGAGGGATTTTGATTTTTTCTTAAGATCAGATCAGAAACCAGATAAAGTTTTGACCGATAGGGAAGATCCTTTACTTGGTGTTGTTTTCGATGTAAGCAATCGCTTCGCCCACCGTGCTGATTTTTTCAGCCTGATCGTCGGGGATGGCAATGTCGAATTCCTTTTCGAATTCCATGATCAGTTCAACCGTGTCGAGGGAATCAGCACCGAGATCATTTGTGAAACTTGCTTCAGGCGTGACTTCATTTTCATCCACGCCCAGCTTATCAACAATGATAGCTTTTACTTTTGATGCAATGTCAGACATGTTTTCTTTTTTTTGGTTAAACGGACTGCAAAGAAAGACATTTTATTACAGATATACAAGTAGTTTGTTTTTTTTTAAACTCTGCGAAATCTTATGAACTGACTATATGACAATTACAAGCTCTTTGGAGGAGTAAAATCCGCCTGTTTTTCACCCTCCCGAACAAAAAAATCCGGTTCCCGTTATTTTCTGCAGATATAACTGAAAATCAACTAATTTTTGTCCCGCCGGCGGAGGTTTCGCAGCGATTCTTAATTTTGCAGGAAAGGAACCTCCGACTGATGAAAAAGAGACTGGCCATTTTTGCTTCCGGCAACGGTACCAACGCGCAGCGGATCATGGAATATTTCCGGAATTCGAAAGTGGCGGAAGTGGTCCTGGTGCTCTCCAACAAGCCCGATGCGTATGTCCTGGAGCGGGCGGGGAAATTCAATGTGCCGGTGAGGGTGTTCGGAAGGAAGGAATTTTATGAGAGCGAAGCAATTCTATCCCTCCTTCAGGAAAAGGAAATATCGATGATCATCCTGGCCGGGTTCCTGTGGATGGTGCCCGGATATTTGCTGCAGGCATTCCCCGGGAAGATCCTCAACATCCATCCGGCCCTGCTGCCCAATTACGGGGGTAAGGGAATGTACGGGATGAAGGTGCACGAAGCCGTCATCCGCGACGGTGCGAAGCGATCGGGGATCTCCATTCACCTGGTGAACGAGAAGTACGATGAAGGGCAGATCCTGCTTCAGAAAACCTGCCGGGTGAGGAAGAACGATACTCCCGAATCCCTGGCCCGTCGCATCCACAGGCTGGAATACCGTTATTACCCGAAAGTGATCCGGAACCTGGCCAGGAAGGCCTGATCATTCCAGCCTTTTTCTCAGCTTCTTCCCTTCTTCCTCAAACCCGGGCTTGCCCAGGAGGGCGAACATGTTTTTCTTGTAGGCTTCCACCCCCGGCTGATCGAAGGGGTTCACCCCCAATGCATAACCGCTCAGGGCACAGGAGAATTCAAAGAAATACAGCAGCTCCCCGAGGACGGCTTCATCCACCTGCGGCATTTCCAGCCGGATATTGGGCACTCCGCCGTCCACATGGGCCAGCCGGGTTCCCAGTTCGGCCATCCGGTTGATCTCGTAAAGGCTTTTCCCGGCAAGAAAGTTCAACCCGTCCGGGTCCTCCGGGTCACCGGGCACGGCCAGCGGGCCGGTGCTCGCCGGACCGAAGGAAAGCACGGTCTCAAAAAGGTTGCGGCTCCCGTCCTGGATAAACTGACCCATCGAATGGAGATCTGTGGTGAAACCCACCGCCGCCGGGAAGATGCCCTTATGCTCTTTTCCTTCGCTTTCCCCGAACAGCTGCTTCCACCATTCGGCCAGGTAATGCATCCCCGGTTCAAAGGAGGCCAGGATCTCCGTGGTCCTTCCCGCACGGTACAACAGGTTGCGAACGGCGGCGTACTGCTGGGCAGGGTTTTCCCCGTAACGAACGGACTGCTTCAGGGTCTGCTCCATCTCCCTCGCCCCGCTGAGAAGCCTGACGATATCGAAACCTGCAGCGGCGATGGGGATCAGCCCGACCGGCGTCAGCACCGAAAATCTTCCCCCTACGTCGTCCGGGATCACATAGGACGGGTATCCCTGGGTATCCGCCAATTTTTTCAGCCCGCCCCGGGAAGCGTCGGTCACGGCAATGATCCTTTCTTTCGCGCCTTTTCCCCCGTATTTCTTCAACAGGTGATCCTTCAGCAGCCGGAAAGCCACGGCAGGCTCGGTGGTGGTGCCGGACTTGGAGATGACGGCAAGGGAATAGGAATAATGATCCAGGATCTGCAGGAGCGACTTGTGGTATTCCTCCCCCAGATGATGCCCTGCGTAAAGAACCCTGAGAGGATGCTTTCCGGTGGAGGGCGCAGGCAAACCCGAAGAAGGCTCCAGCGCCTCGATCACGGCCCGGGCGCCCAGGTAGGATCCCCCGATCCCGATCACGATCAGCAGGTCGGAATGGCTTCGGATCTTTTCTGCATCGGATCGGATCCTTTGCAGCAACTCCTCCGGGAACCCGGACGGCAGGTCGAGCCATCCCAGGAAATCCTTCCCTTTCCCTTTTCTTCCCATCAGGACGCGGTGGCAATCCCGGATCTCTTGTTGGGCTGCTTCGAGATCCTTTTGGCCCAGGAAGGAAGCAGCCTGGCTGGTATCAAGCTTCAACCGGATCATGTGTCAGATTTTGTCAGGCGAAAATAGAGAGAAAAGACTCAAAAAAAAAGTGTGCCCGGATGGGCACACCTTTTTTAAAATCAATAAACAAAACTTTAATCAGAGTCTTCAGTACGAACCTGTTTTTCCCAAATCTTCTTAAACCTTTTCGGGTGAAACAAAGTTAGGCGTTAATTATCCCGTTAAGCTGTTAAGGAATATTAATTTACGTTAAAAAATGTTAAAAGCGTGAGAGTCTAAAATGCGTTACTTTTGCATTCGTGAACCGGAAAATCATCATATTCACCATCCTGGTGATGACCGGGGCCCTCATCGGCCTGATGGGCATCCAGCTCTACTGGATCCGCAATGCCTCCGCGGTGAAAGAGTCCATTTTCCGCAGGACCGTGAATGAAGCCGTTTCCCGGGTGGTCAGCAAAGTGGAGCAGATCGAGAAGCGGAAAGCGCTTGAGGTGAATCAGTTTGAGGGGATGCTCAATTTCAACCGCCACCTGCCCTACGACAGCTTCATCACCGTGAACGAATTGGATTCGCTGATATCTTCCGAACTGAACATCCATGGCATCGATACCCGTTTCGAATTCGGGATCTATAAGATGGAGAAAGCGGCCTTCCTGATGGAGAAATCCCCGAACTTCAGCAGGGAGCTGATCGAGAAAGGATATGCCTTTCCCTTATTCGCCAGCGACATCTTCACCACGCCGGAGTACCTGCTGATCTATTTCCCGAATGAAAAGCAGTTCCTGCTGACCGAGCTCTGGGGGATGCTGCTCATCTCGATCATCCTGATCATCGCCATCGTATCGTCGTTCACCTATACGATCACCACCATCTTCCGGCAGAAGAAGCTCTCTGAGATCAAGAACGACTTCATCAACAACATGACGCACGAATTCAAGACGCCGATCTCCACGATCTCCCTGGCCTGTGAGGCGCTGAACGACCCGGATGTCGGGAAATCGGAGGAGCTTTCCAGGAATTATGTCAGCATCATCGGGGAAGAGAACAAACGGCTGGCGGGGATGGCGGAGAAGATCCTGCAGACTGCTGTTTTGGAAAAAGGTCAATTGAAGATGAAGCGGGAGGAGATCGACCTGCATGAAGTGATCACCGATGTGGTCCGCAATATCCGGATCCAGGTGGAGTTAAAGGATGGCGTGATCCTTCCCGATTTCAGGGCGCTGGAGCCGATCCTGGAGGGCGACCGCGTGCATCTGACCAACCTGGTGTACAACCTGCTGGACAATGCCAACAAATATGCTCCCAAAAAGCCCGTGATCCGGATCACGACGGAGAATTATTCCGGGGGGATCATCCTCACCATTGAAGACAACGGGATCGGGATCAGCAAATCGGACCAGAAGAAAATATTTGATAAATTGTACCGGGTTTCCACCGGCAATATCCATGAGGTGCGGGGATTCGGATTGGGGCTCAGCTATGTGAAAGCCATCGTGGAAGAACATCATGGAAGGATCAGCCTGGAAAGCGAGGTCGGAAAAGGGAGCAGGTTCAGGATCTCCCTGCCTTTCTCGCCGGAGAAAGCATAACTCATCAAACACCGTTGCATCATGGACAAAAATCCCATTCGAATCCTGCTGGCGGAGGACGACCGCAACCTGGGAGGCATCCTGAAGAATTACCTGGATGCCAAAGGGTACCAGACCACGCATTGCCTGAACGGGCAGGAAGCTTCCGAGGCCTTCAACAAGAAGGAGTTCGATTTCTGCATCCTCGACATCATGATGCCGGTGAAGGACGGGTTCATGGTGGCCAAGGAGATCCGGGCGCTGAACAAGAAGATCCCCATCATCTTTCTCACCGCAAAGGTGATGCAGGAAGATAAGCTGAAAGGGTTCGAGACCGGGGCCGACGATTATATCACCAAGCCGTTCAGCATGGAAGAGCTCCTGCTGCGCATGCAGGCGATCCTGCGCAGAACGGATGACCAGGCGCGTACCGGCGGGGAGGCGCAGAACATCTTCAAGATCGGCAAATACACGTTCGATCACAACCGGCAGCTCCTGACCATCAAAGGAAAGGAGCAGAAACTCACCTCCAAGGAGGCCGGGCTGCTGCGGCTGTTATGCACCAATGTGAACCAGGTGCTGGAACGGAGCGTGGCCCTGAACAAGATCTGGAACGACGACAGCTATTTCAACGCCCGGAGCATGGACGTCTATATCGTGAAGCTGCGCAAGTATCTGAAAGAGGATCCTTCGGTGGAGCTGATCAACGTTCACGGGATCGGATTCAAGCTGGTGATGAACAAATAAGGGATGGCAAAGCTTTACCTGGTTCCCACGCCGATCGGCAACCTGGAGGACATCACCTTCCGGGCCATCCGGATCCTGAAAGAAGCCGGCTTCATCCTGGCCGAAGATACCCGTAAAACCTCGATCCTGCTGAAGCATTACGGGATCGTTACCCCGATGATCCCCCATCATGCCTTCAACGAGCACCGCGAGCTGACGTCGGTAATCGGTAAGATCAGGGCGAGCAGCACCGCGGCCCTGGTGAGCGACGCCGGAACGCCGGGCATCTCGGATCCGGGGTTCCTGCTGGTGCGGGAATGCATCCGGGAACATATCGAGGTGGAATGCCTGCCGGGCCCTGCGGCGTTCCTTCCGGCACTGGTGGCCTCGGGACTTCCCTGCGACACCTTTCATTTCGAGGGCTTCCTTCCACATAAGAAAGGCCGGCAAACCCGCCTGAAGGAATTATCCGGGAAAGAGGAAACCCTGGTGCTTTATGAGTCGCCGTTCCGGCTGGTCAAAACCCTGGAGCAACTGGCGGAAGCATTCGGTCCCGGCCGCCGGGCATCGGTTTCCCGGGAGCTGACCAAGATCCATGAAGAAACGGTCCGGGGGACGCTTGCAGAGATCCTGGAACACTACAAAGAAAAGACGGTGAAAGGCGAGATCGTTATTGTGGTGGAAGGTAAGCAGCGCTCACATCAGGACACAGACTACACAGAAAAAACGGATGAGCACGGATCATAGCGGTGAATATCTGTTTCCTCAGTATCCTCCGTGTTCAGATCATTCAAGTATCCCTCTTATTTTATATCAAACCTTTTATATCCCTCCGGTTCGGCATATTCTGATTGAGTCTTTTCGACCCGTGCCCCGATGGGGCCTCTTTTGCACCAATCCAGGAACTGATCCACCGCCTGGTTTTCCCCTTCCGCTTCGAGATAGACGGAGCCGTCCGGACAGTTCTTCACAAATCCCCTGACCCCGTATTTGTAGGCTGCCTGCATGGCGGAAAACCGGAACCCGATCCCCTGGACCCGTCCCGACACATTTATCTTAAGCCTGGTCATAACAACTTATAGACACCGGATTCAATCCCCGGTTGTATACTTGAAAATTATATTTAAGTTTCAGAATAACACGGTAAAACGCGTAACTTTATCCATTATTTTATCCCCATGTGCGGCCGGTATTCCTTTGCCATCGATGATGAACTGATCAAGGAGCGGTTCGGGGTGACCGTGCGCAGCGCGATCTACAAGGCCCGCTATAACTGCGCCCCTTCCCAGCCGCTGGCGGTCATTACCAATGAAGAGCCGGAAACCCTGAATTTTTTCCGCTGGGGCCTCATTCCTTTCTGGGCGGAGGATCCGTCGATCGGTTACCGGATGATCAATGCCAAAGCCGAGACCATCCTGGAGAAGCCTTCCTATAAAACCGCTTTCCGGAACCGCCGTTGCCTGGTCCCGGCCGACAGCTTTTTCGAGTGGAAAAAGGACAAGGACAAGACCCCGTACCGCATCCATCTTAAGAACGACGCACCTTTTGCCATGGCCGGCATCTGGGATAAATGGAAGGACCCGGAGGGCAAAATCATCCATTCCTTTTCCATCATCACCACGTCCCCGAACTCCCTGATGGAGAAGATCCATACCCGCATGCCGGTGATCCTGCGGGAAGGAGACGAAAAGACCTGGCTGGGGCAAACCGGTCCCGACGAGCTGCTGGGGCTCCTGAAACCCTATCCCGCAGAGGAAATGGACGCCTATCCCATTTCAAAGCTGGTGAACGACCCGAAGAATGATCGTGAGGAAATTCTGAAGCGGGCCTAAACCATCAGGCTGCATCCCCGGAGATCGCTGTCATCAAACCTTCCGAGGATCTCAAAGCTTCCGTCGGGATGCAGTTTGCCGAGATCCTGCGTGGCGATGAAGGAACAGGAATGAATATTGGCAAGATCGATGATGTTGACTCCCCCGGTTCGACCTGGCGGAATCAACTCAAGGGGATCGTCCGGGTCGCGGATCAGGATCTTCATCCAGGGAGGGCTCCTGAAAACGCCTTCCCCTTCGGAAATTGCCTGGGAGAGGAGCTCGGTCATTCCGTATTCCGAATGGATCTGGCTCACCAGAAAATGCTGCTTCAGCAACCGGTGCAGCTCTTCCCGGACCATCTCTTCCCGCCGTCCTTTCATTCCCCCGGTTTCCATGACGATCCCGCCGGCAAAAGACAGAGGAAACCGTTCCGTAAAATCCAGCAGTGCATAGGTCAGCCCGATCAGGATCTTTTTTCGCCGGTTTTTTCCCTCTTCGCTAAGCTTTTTTGCCAGTCCTGCCTGTTCATGAAGATAAAATCCGGAACCGGCTGAACCGCTGTTGCGGATCCACTCGTCCACCATGAAAATCAACGAGGAATTAGGGTTTTCCCCCGGCGCAGGCATCAGGGCGAAAATATCATACTGTGCCGCATCGCCGAAAAAGTGGGAAAATCCCCTCCGGATCGATTCCCTGTAAAGCGCCACATCAGTCAGGTAGTGCCGGCTTTTTTCGGTCCCGGTGGTGCCGCTGCTCAGGAAGACTTTTTCGTCCGGGCCTTCCCCGGTCACCACCCGGTGCATTTTGAAAAACCCGATCGGCAGGAAGGGGATCCGGGTGTAATGATGGATCTTCTCCGGATCCAGGTTCAGGGATTCCAGGAATCTCCGGTACACCGGATTTTCCCGGTACTGATGACCGAATACCTCCAGCGCCCGCGAATTGAACTCTGTTTCAGTCCGGATCGCAAATATTTCTTTCCCGCTGATCATCCGTTTCCGCCCTGATTCATAAAGGATTTTTTCGTACTTTTATTGCCTCAAAAATAATGGTTTTCGGATTCAACCGGCGCGAATTTCCTGCCCGGGAACCGTAGCCTTTTAACGCTATGAGTAAAGTACTGCGGTGTATTGTTCTCTGGTCGTTGCCCGGACTTTTTCTCTGGACCGGGTGCCTGAAACAGGAGAATTATTCCAATATTCCCGCCATTACCCTGCAAAGTTTTGTGTTGGTTTATGACACCGGTCATTACCCGGTATCCGCGATCCTGACCATTACGTTCCAGGATGGCGACGGCAACATAGGCCTTTCCGACGGCGACACCCTGCCGCCTTATGATAAGAACGGACAGTATTATTACAATTTCGTCATCCAGTATTATGAGCGGCAGATGGGCCAGTTTGTGCTGCGCGACCTCGAGCCTCCCCTGAGCGCCAGGATCCCGGTCCTTTCGCCGCTGTACCCCGGTAAACCTATTAAAGGCGTGATCGCCGACACCCTGGTGATGGATCCCACCCCGGTGCACGACACCATCCGGATCGATGCCTTCATTTATGACCGCGCCCTCAACAAGAGCAATGTCATTTCCACCCCTGTAGCCATCTTGCGAAGACCTTAGGGAAGATGGACCGGATCTATGCGAACAGGAGGTTCATCCTGGCGGGGCTTTTCCTTATCGTCGGTCTTGCCTTTATCGTGCGGCTTTTTTACGTGCAGATCATCGCCGACAAGTATATCCTTTCCGCCAATAACAATGTCCTCCGGTATGTCACGCAGTATCCGGCGCGGGGACTGATCTTCGACCGGTTCGGCAAGCTGCTGGTCCATAATGAAGCGGCCTACGACCTGATGGTCATTCCCAGGCAGGTGAAGAACGTGGACATCCCGGAACTGTGCCGGCTGCTCGGGATCAGCTACCAGGATTACCAGGACCGTCTGGAGCGGGCGCGGATCTATTCGCCTTACCGCCCTTCCGTTTTCGAGGCGCAGATCAGCCGGGAAAATTACGGGTATCTCGAAGAGAAGATGTTCCGGTTCCCGGGATTCTTCGTGCAGCCCCGGACACTGAGGAAATACAATTATCCCGTGGCGGCGCATACGATGGGATACATCGGGGAGGTGGGACCTGATATTATCCAGAAGAATCCGTATTACCGGCCGGGCGACTATATCGGGATCAGCGGGATCGAGAAATCCTACGAAGATCTCCTCCGCGGGAAAAAGGGAATGAAGATCCGGGTAGTGGACGTCTTCAACCGGGATAAAGGAAGCTTCCAGGACGGGAAATATGACACCACCGCGTATGCCGGGACCGACCTGTACACCTCGCTGGATGCCGAGCTTCAGCAGTACGGGGAGCTGCTGATGTCGAACAAGAAAGGGAGCATCGTGGCGATCGAGCCTTCCACGGGGGAGATCCTCTGCATGGTCTCCAGCCCTTCCTATGATCCGAACCTGATGGTGGGACGGGAAAGGAAATATAACTATGAAAAGCTCGCGGAAGATACGATCCTGGTGCCGTTGTTCAACCGGGCGCTGATGGCCATGTACCCGCCGGGCTCCACTTTCAAGCCGGTGGAAGCGCTGATCGGTCAGCAGCTTGGGGTGCTGACCCCGGAGACCCGGTATCCCTGCAACGGGGGGTTCCCGCTGGGAAACGGAAAAATGGTGGGATGCCATCCCCATCCTTCGCCGCTCGACCTGGAAGGAGCGATCCAGATCTCCTGCAACAGTTATTTCTGCAGGGTCTTCCGCTCGATCGTGGATAAGAAGCCTTTTACGAATACCCGCGACGGATACACGGTCTGGAGAAAATATGTGATGAGCTTCGGCTTCGGGAAAAAGACCGGGATCGACCTCCCGGGGGAACTGAACGGGAATATCCCCTCTCCCGCCTACTACGACCGCTATCACGGGAAAGGCCGGTGGACTTCCATGGCCATCATCTCGCTGGGGATCGGGCAGGGAGAGATCGGGATCACGCCGGTGCAACTGGCGAATGTAGCCTCCCTGATCGCAAATAAAGGATATTATTTCGTTCCCCATATCATCCGGGCGATCGGCACCCGGGATCAGCTGAACGATGCCTTCAGGACCCCGGTCCGGTGCGATGTGGATTCCTCCTATTTCAATATCGTGATCGACGGCATGGAGATGGCGGTGGAAGCGGGCACCGCGACCAACGGAAAGATGGACAGCGTGGTCATTTGCGGAAAAACGGGGACGGCCCAGAACCCGCACGGGAAGAATCATTCGGTGTTCATCGCCTTTGCCCCGAAGGATCATCCCCGGATCGCGATCTCTGTGGTGGTGGAGAACGCGGGATGGGGAGCCACCTGGGCGGTTCCCATCGCCAGCCTGATGATCGAAAAATACCTTTACCGGGAGGTGAAGCGGAAAGATATGGAAGCCTCCATGATCCAGGGGAACCTGATCGGAAATAACCAGGGAGGGACCCGATGAGGGAATATAAAGGCATATTTCATAACATCGACTGGGGACTGGTCATCCTGTACCTGGTGCTGATCACGGTCGGGTGGATCAACATTTATTCGTCGCTGTACGACGAAAATCACCGGAACATCTTTGATTTCTCCCAGAAATACGGCAAGCAGATGATCTGGATCGTTGCCGCCCTGGTGCTGGCCATGATCACGCTGCTGATCGAAGGAAAGGTCTTCGCCCAGTTTGCTTACCCGATCTACGGCATCTGCCTGCTGATGCTGATCGCCGTCATCTTTTCCGGGAGGGAGATCCAGGGATCCCGCTCCTGGTTCCAGGTGGGGGGCATTGCCCTGCAGCCTGCCGAGTTTGCCAAAATGGCCACCGCCCTGGCCCTCTCAAAATATCTTACCAACATGGATGTGGATCTCCGGAAAACAAAGACCTATTTCCTGGCAAGCCTGCTCATCCTGCTCCCGGGGCTGCTGGTCCTGCTGGAGCACGATACGGGATCGGCCCTGGTGTTCATTTCCTTCGTGTTCCTGCTCTATCGCGCCGGCATGCCCGGACTCGTGCTGGTGGCTATTTTTGCCTTTCCCGTGCTGGGCGTCCTGGCCCTGCTGTTCAATAAATTCATCATTGCCGGGGCGATCCTGGGTGCCGGCATCCT
>DATJQF010000068.1:0-5447 GCA_035505995.1 Bacteroidales bacterium | reverse complement strand
GGGAGAAGAGATCTCCACGCGGGAGATCAAGAAGATCCTGCAGGAGTGCATCGAGGGGGAGAAAAAATCGAACCCCTTTACCGACGACGAGCTGGTGGAGATCCTCCGGGAAAAAGGATATAACATTGCCCGCCGGACGATCGCCAAATACCGGGAACAGCTGTCGATCCCGGTGGCCCGGCTGAGAAAAGAACTATAACCGACCTGCTGCCTATGGAAAACCGGTTCGAAAGGATTCTCTCCTATGTGCTTCACCCCCTGTTTGTCCCCACCTACATCATGGGGCTGCTGATCTCCCTGCCCTATTTTGTCGCTTCCCGGCTGCCGGTTCTTTCCAAGCTTATTCTGGCCGGAACCGTAGTGACGATGACCGCCTTCATCCCTCTCATCTTCATGGCCTTTATGCACCGGCGCAAGATCATCCGGACCTTCTTCCTGGAAACGAGGGAAGAGCGGATCTATCCGCTGCTTACCGTGGCCGTCTCCTATTATATCACCTATTACATCCTGAAGGGATATCCCGTTTCCGCCCTGTTCAGCTATTACATGCTGGGGTCCACCTTCCTGGCGGTACTTTCCCTGATCATCTCGTTTTACAGCAAGATCAGTCTGCACATGATCGGCATCGGCGGATTTCTGGGATTGACGCTGGGGATGATGTTGAATTTCGGGTTCAACCTGTTCTGGCCGGTGGTGATCCTGGTGGCTTTATCAGGACTCCTCGCCTATGCACGGCTGAAGGTCGGTTCCCACAAGCCGTTCGAGGTTTACTCCGGCTTCCTTCTCGGAGCCGGCGTGATGTTCATTCTCTTTTTCTTTATCTGATCAGAACGGCATCAGGGTGATACCGACCGAGATGGGATACATGTCGGGTCCGTGGCTTTTATTGAAGATCGTGGAGATCATATAATAGCCGCTAAGGTTGAACCACCGGTAGCCGACCCGGAGAGTGGGTCCGAATACGAACTGCTCGAGGTTTTTCAATCCGTTGAGTTTGATGCGTGTTTTCCCCGCATCTTCGGGTACCGAGAAGTTATAGGTGGTGATGCCTCCGTCGCCGACGTACTTCCAGAAGCTCCCGATCATAAAACCTCCCTTAAATCCGAGCCCCACGCTTACCTTGCTCTTGCTCTTGTAACGGAATTCCAGCGGGATCTCCAGGTAAGCCAGGGTGATCTTGCTGCGCTTGTAGCTGATGGAATCCGGGATCTTGTCCAAATAGGTTGAATCCGCGGAGCTGTTGACCAGGAAATTGCCGTACAGGTTATGGGTGCTTAGTCCCAGCCCGATCGCGAAGGAAAAATTGCTTTTGCCGAAGAGGATGTTGTAGGTCGCAAAAATATTTGCCCCCTGGTTGATGGTCCTCGTTTTCAGGCCGGAGGGCATATTCAGCCAGAAATCCTGGTAAAGTGAAAAGCCGATGCTGACTCGTTTTTTGGTTTTTTCATTGACCACCTGCGGGGATGCGGTCTGGCAAAGGAACAGGAAAGCAAGCAGAAAGAAGAGAACGAAGCGGGTGGATCCGTCCGGGAATTTATTAAACGCTTTTATCATGTCGTCAGCTTTGTTCGGGCAAATTTAAGGCAATTTTCCAGTAATTAACGTCGGAACCGGGGTGTTTATTGAGCGATCCGCTTTCACTGCCACAGATTTTCCGGGTAGATCCCTTCCCCGACCAGTCTGCGCAGGTTCCCGGCCACCATTTCCCGGTCCTCGCGGTAAGTCATGCCGAACCATTGCTCCCGGCAGTTCAGGATCTTCACGGAGACCTGCCGGCTGCGGATCAACTGGTTGACCATGGAGGGGATATAGAATTCAGCGGTCTCGCTGTGGGACTGCTCCAGGTAAAACTCATAAAAGCCCTGCGACAGGTACTCGAAGAAAGATGGGGTGAAGCCCCAGAAGTTCATGGAGACGACGGTTTTCTCCGGCAGCAAAACCAGCCGGTCCTGCTGGTCCCGGTATCCTATTCCTTCGGGATATTTCGAGATCTTCGTCTGCTCGGTGATCTCCAGCAGGTTCCCATTCTGATCGGAGACGCACACCCCTCTGGAAACCGCACCGTGCTCCGACAGGGTTTTACCGATCTCATATCCCACCATGCAATACTGTTCCGATCCCGGTTCGGGAGCGTCCTTAAAAAAATCAGCTACTGCCTGGTAGGCATTTCTTCCGTAAAAATCATCCGCATTGATCACGGCAAATGGCTCCCGGATCTTTTCAGCCGCCATCAGCACGGCATGGCCGGTTCCCCAGGGTTTGACTCTTTTATCCGTATGCCGGACACACCCCGGGACCTTATTCAGCTCCTGGAACACGCATTCCACGGGGACCTTCTTTTCGATATTGCGGATAAAGGCCTCCCGGAAATCGCTTTCGGTTTCCTTCTTAATGATGAAGATCACCTTCCCGAACCCGGCCCGGATGGCATCGTACACAGAATAATCGATGATGGTCTCTCCCGACGGGCCCAGCCGGTCGAGTTGCTTCAGGCTGCCGTACCGGCTTCCGATGCCGGCTGCCAGCACCAGCAGGGTGGGTTTCATGATCCGGTTCCCTCCTTTCTTTTCCAGGATCTCAGCCTGTATCCCCAGGCCGCATACAGGGCAATGATCCCGTAACAGGGCAACAGGATCCAATAGGCCTGCTGCGATGAATACCGATCCGACCACCATCCCCAGGCCAGCGGCAGGAGCGCTCCTCCGGCAATCGCCATGATCAGCAGGGCGGATCCCGTTTTGATGAATTTTCCCAGGTCGTGGATGGCCAGCGGCCAGATGGCGGGCCAGACGATCGCATTGGCCACCCCCAGGATCGCCACGAACATAACGCTGGCATTCCCGGGAAATCCAAGTACGCCCAGCGACAGCAGGATTCCGAGAATGGCCGAACCGAGCAGGGCGATACGCTGGGAGATCACGCGGGGGATCAGCAGGATGCCCAGGGAATAGCCCGCCACCATGGCGATCAGGGTGTAGGTGGTGAATGCCTTTGCCGTGGCGATCGCAATGCCCCGCGAGATGCCGTACCGGATGATCGTATCGCCGGCGATCACTTCCGCACCTACATAAAAGAACAGGGCAATGGCTCCCAGGATCAGCTGCGGAAAATCAAAGATGCTCCTTTTGCCTGTTATCAGATGATCTTCCGTCTCCTCGTCCGGTTCCATCTCGATCTCAGGGAGCGGAGAGAAACGGATCATCAGTCCCAGCAGCACCAGGATCACCGTCATGACGAGGTAGGGTGCGATCACGCGGTGGGCCAGGCCGTTCAAGGCAATGACTTTTGCCTCTTCGTTCATCCCTTTCAACTGAGCCACAAAGGCATCGCCGTCGTGCAGGATGAAATAGGCCAGGATCAGGGGCGCAATAGCTCCCGCCAGCTTGTTGCAGATGCCCATGATGCTGATGCGGCGGGCGGCGGTCTCCCGTTTCCCGATGATCGTGATATACGGGTTGGAGGCGGTCTGCAGGATGGCCAGCCCCGTTCCCATGATGAACAGTCCGGTGAGAAACAGCCCGTACGTGCGGCTGAGGGCAGCCGGCACAAAGATCAGTGTCCCGACGGCCATGACGATCAGACCGGTCATCATTCCGCGTTTGAACCCTGTTTTCTTCAGCAGCCAGGACGACGGAAGCGCCATCACGGTGTAAGAGATATAGAAGGCAAACGCCACGAACAGGGCCTGGAAATTCGAAAGCTCGCAGGCGATCTTGAGGTACGGGATCAGGATGCCGTTCAGCCAGGTGACAAATCCGAAAATGAAAAAGAGGGCACCGATAATGGAGATGGAGATGAGATAATTCCGTTTCCGGTGCTCTTCAGACAATAACAGGGAATCCGTAGGCATAGGGTAAGGGGAATACTGTTCAGAACGGACAAAAATAAGTGAATTTTTCAATTCAGGTTCACCTGCAGCTTCCCGGAAATATTGAACACCGCCTTAACCGAGCTCTTTGCGATCATAATATCGCGGATCTCCACTTTATCGAGGGTGCCGGTCAGGGTGAAATAATCCATCTTCGTCCCCGGACTGAGATAGGACTGCACGGATTGCCGGATCTGTTCCAGCTGCTGGCCGACCGGGAACACCATTTTTGAAGAGAGGGTTTTGACCAGCCCGTGATGGAAGATCCAGGAGGCGGATTTCATCAGTACGTTTTTGGTGCGGATGTCGAAATCGAGGCCCGCGACCACCAGGGATTTTGTTCCCGGATCGTATTCAGGCTTTCCCGCCAGGTAGATCGTACCGCGGATCGATCCCTCCACCTTCAGGGCGACCACGAGGTTCTCCCCGTTGCCATACAGATCCACATCCTTCACGACCACCGTATATTTGCCTTCGGTCATCCGGTAATCAATAAGCTCCTGCCTTGCAAGACTGTTCAGGTGCGTGAACGGGACTTCCAGCGCCAGGTTCAGGTTGAAGTCATTGTCAAGCCGGCTGGTGATCTTAAGATCCGGGAGGGAATCGATCAGCCGGTACGGGGGCTCATCCCCGTAGAACAGTTCGGCGCGGGCCCGGACGCCTGCCGTGAAGCTGAGGATCCCCTGCGCCGAGGTTAACGGGATCGCCCGCAACTCCATCGGGGTGATGCGCGCCCACACCGGATAATCCTCGCTGATCCGCTCGGGGATCTGCAGGTCGTGCCAGATCTTCTGCATGACCGGCCGGAGGTCGAAATACTCACGCAGCGCTTTGTCGATCCCTTTGTTGATATCCTGCTGGTTCGAGGAAAGCAGCATATCGGAGATCCCGGGAAGCGGGATATCGAGGGATCCAATTTTAACCGTCGGGGTGGAGAGCCATTCGTACCCGTCGGAAAAAGTGGTGAACGAAACCGTCCAGTCGGGTTCCAGCGCCAGCCGGGTTCGGAATTTCAGGACCAGGTCGGACTGGATCTCCCTCGTATCGGTCATATTCAGAAAGGAAGGGCCGATGACGATCCGTTTTTTGATGGCAACATGCAGCGGCACCGAATATGCCAGCTGGTTCCCGTTGGCCGTCAGGTGAAGGTCCCCGGTTTTCCAGGCTTTGACCATCAGGTTGTCGTGATCGTTATCCTCGAAGCTGGTATCGGAATAGATCAGCCCCCTGAACTCGCTGTTGACGGTCCGTTCCAGCTTCGATATCTCGATCTGAAAGGGAAGCGTTACATAGGAATCCGAAGGGACATACTCCGCTTTCTCATAATATTCCGGCGGACGTTCGGTTGTGAGCGTTGTACTGCAGCCGGCGAGAATGCCAAAAAATAAAAGAAGGAACAGCGTTCGGAGGTTGTGCATCCTTACTTTCATTCAAAGCTTTTTACTTCTCAGCCTCAGGCTGTTCGTCACGACCGATACCGAGCTGAACGCCATCGCGGCGCCGGCGATCATCGGGTTGAGCAGGAAGCCGGTGAAAGGATACAGGACGCCTGCCGCCAGCGGGATCATCAGCAGGTTGT
>DATJQF010000067.1:0-7177 GCA_035505995.1 Bacteroidales bacterium | reverse complement strand
GGAGCCGTTTCCATCAGCCCGGCGGTGGCGGGATCCCTGCATACCAGCAGGTTCCTCAGATGTTCCCCGAACCCGATCAGGAAATGCTGCCCTTCAAAGCCCTTGTCGAGGATCTCATCAATGGTAAGCAGGGCCGAGGGGATATCCCCGGCCAGGATCTGCTCGGTGATCCGGAAATAATATTCGAAGTCGAGGACATTGAGGTTCTCGAGCACGGTCTGATAGGTGAGAGCATTGCCGGCAAAGCTGACCAGCTGGTCGAAGATCGACAGCGCATCGCGCATGGCGCCGTCGGCTTTCTGGGCGATCACATGCAGCGCATTCTCTTCCGTTTCCACGCCTTCGCTTTTGGCTACATATTGCAGATGGTGGACGATATCCTCCACGGTGATCCTGCGGAAGTCGAAGATCTGGCAACGGGAAAGGATCGTGGGGATGATCTTATGCTTCTCGGTGGTGGCGAGGATGAACTTGGCGTAGGCGGGAGGCTCCTCCAGCGTTTTCAGGAAAGCATTGAACGCGGAGAGCGACAGCATGTGCACTTCGTCGATGATGTATACCTTGTATTTCCCGGCCTGCGGCGGGATCCTCACCTTGTCCACCAGGTTCCGGATCTCGTCCACCGAGTTGTTCGAGGCTCCGTCAAGTTCCGTTATATTGAAGGAAGCATTCTCGTTGAAGGATTTGCAGGACGGACAGGTGTTGCAGGCTTCCCCGTCGGCGGTCAGGTTCTCGCAGTTGATGGTCTTGGCCAGGATCCGTGCGCAGGTGGTCTTGCCGACCCCTCTCGGGCCGCAGAATAAAAATGCCTGCGCCACCTGGTTGTTGCGGATCGCGTTTTTCAGGGTCTGGGTGATCGACTTCTGTCCCACGACCGCGACAAAGGTTTGCGGCCGGTACTTACGTGCCGAAACGATGAAGTTTTCCATCTGGTGTTGAGGATCTCATTCCAAAAATCAAAGTTACAAATCTTTTCCATCCTCCATGGGCCGGTCGGCTGGGGATTTTTCCGTAATTTGGCATGCTGGAAAATGAGAATATGCTCCTGATCTATCAACCGGAAACCTCCCCGCGCGCGAAATTTATTTTTTCGCTCGTGCTGGGAGAACTGGTCGGGTGCGATTACCGGGTGACGACCTCGATGGAGGAGTTCCTCGGCTACCAGGGCCCGTCGCTGGCGTATGCCGGTCAGCCGGTGGAAGGTAAATTATTTATCCGGGAAGAAGGGCTGCTGAATGAAACCGGGATCTCTTACCGCGAGATCCAGGTGAAAAAACATGACGGCTACCCGGTGTTCTTCGGACCGGAAGATCCTGCGGCCCTGCTCCCGTTCGATATCTTTGCCGCCTCCTTTTACCTGGTGACCCGGTATGAGGAATATTTCCCGTTCGAACCGGACCGTTTCGGGCGGTTCCGGGTACATGACAGCCTGGCCTACAAAGCCGGTTTCCTGGAGGTCCCGCTGGTCAATATCTGGGCAGGATGGCTGAAGAAAAGGCTGGCGGAGCATTTTCCGGGGCTGGCGTTCAAGCAGCGGAATTTTCACTTTCTTCCCACCATCGACATCGATCATGCCTATGCCTTCCGGCTGCGGAAACTTTTCCGGACGCTGGGCGGACTGGGCCGGTCGGTCCTGCACGGTAATTTCAGGCAAACCGCGTTGCGGATGCGGGTGCTGACGGGCAAGGCGAAGGACCCGTTCGACACCTATGACCAGATGAACCAGCTGCACGCGACCTACGGATTATCCCCGATCTTCTTCATCCTGTTTGCCGATTACGGCGGAAAGGATAACAACGTTTCGCTGGTCAGCCGGGAGTTCCAGGAGTTGTTATTGCAACTGGACGAGATCGGGACCGTCGGGGTCCATCCCTCGATGGCCTCCAACCGGGACCACCATTTGCTGGAGACCGAGCTGTTCGGCCTCTCCAATTTCCTGGGACGGGAGATCACTTACAGCCGCCAGCATTTCCTGAAGCTTTCCTTCCCGAAGACTTACCGCACCCTCATCCGGATGGGCATCACCGACGACTTCTCGATGGGATATTCTTCCGCGCCGGGATTCAGGGCAGGCATTGCCATTCCCTACCGTTTCTTCGACCTGAAGAAAAATGACGAGACCGGCCTGACCATCCACCCCGTCACGCTGATGGATGTGACGCTGCGCGACCACAACCGGCTTTCCCCGGACGATGCGCTCGAAAAGATAGAAACCCTGATCCGGACCATCCGGTCGGTGCAGGGGAAATTCATCCCGATCTGGCATAATGAAAGCCTCTCGGAAACGGGCCGGTGGAGGGGATGGAAACGGGTATATGAAGAGATGCTGCACTACGCGGCCACCTAACGCTATGCCGGATGATCCGATATCTTCCGCACAAGGACATCGATAAGAACGCCTGGGACACCTGTCTCCGCCGGTCATTCAACGGGATCGTCTATGCGCAATCCTGGTTCCTGGATATTGTCAGTCCCGGTTGGGACGCGCTGGTCGGTGGGGAATATGAAAGCGTCTTCCCGCTCACGCACCACCGGAAATTCGGCATCCCGTACCTGTATCAACCCTTTTTTACCCAGCAGCTCGGCATCTTTTCCGGCCGTCATCTCACGGCTCAGGTCGTTCAGGAGTTCATCGACGCCATCCCCCGCCGGTTCCGGCTGGCCGACATCCACCTCAATGCCTTCAACAAGGTGGATCCTGCCGGGGTCCCCGGGAAAATGAGGATCAACCTGGAGCTCGACCTGATCGCGCCGTATGAGCAGCTGGTGAAGAGTTATTCGGAGAATACGCGCCGGAATGTAAAAAAAGCGGCGGTAAAGGGTGTCCAGCTCATCCGCAAACCCGATCCCGACGAGCTGATCACCCTGTTCCGGGAGAATTTCGGCAGCACCGAGAAAAAGCTGAAATACCGTCATTACGACATGCTGCGCAGCATCATGAAACAGGCCCTGGCGAACAACCTCGGGATGACCTTCGGGGCGGGACTGGCCGGACGGCCAATGAGCGCGGGCGCCTTCTTCCTGTTCGACCGCACCCGCAGGATCTTCCACTTTGCCGCCACCGGTCCGGAGGGAAGGGATTCGGGCGCGATGTTCCTGATGATCGATTCCTTTATCCGGGAAAATGCAGGCCAGGCGCTCATCCTCGACTTCGAAGGATCGGATGATGAAAATGTCGCAAGATTCTACAAGGGATTCGGCGGAAGGGAAGTTCCGTATTACATGGTCCGGATCAACCGGCTCCCCCGGATCCTGAAACTGGGACTCTCCCTGTTCCGGAAGACCTGATCCGTGAAGATCCGTTTACTCAGTGAGATCAGTGTTCGAATAAATGAATAAAGGAACACAGAAAACACAGATAAAACTGATTTACACAGATTATTCTTGGCACTTTTCCGAATTTCATGTAGGTTTGTAGAAAGCTTTTAAGACCGGACGATCATGGTGAATATTCTGAGTGAAGGTTCCTCTGTAGTGAACCAGTTCATTGCAGAGCTCCGGGATGCGGAGATCCAGAAAGACAGCCTGCGGTTCCGCCTCAACCTGGAGCGGCTCGGCGAGATCTTTGCCTATGAGATCAGCAAGACCCTGGAATACGAGGAGAAGGAGGTGGCCACGCAGCTCGGGAGCGCCCTGGTGCCGGTATTGAAGGATTACCCGGTGCTGGTCTCGGTGATGCGTGCCGGTCTTCCGTTTCACAGCGGGTTCCTGAAGGTGTTCGACAGGTCGGAGAGCGGCTTCATTTCCGCTTACCGCCGGCCTCATAAAGATTTTTCCCTCACCCTGCAGGCAGGCTATTCCTCGATCCCTGTTCTCGACGGCCATGTCCTGATCCTTTCCGATACGTTGGTGGCCACCGGCTCCTCCATGCTGATGGCCTACCGGGAGCTCCAGGGCCACGGGAAACCCCGCCATGTGCATGTCGCCACCATCCTGACCAGCCAGGAGGGACTGGATAAGATCCGGCGGCACCTGCCAGGCGACAACATTACCTACTGGGTGGGGGTGATCGACGAGGAGCTGACGGCGCAGTCGTTCATTGTCCCGGGACTGGGCGATGCCGGCGACCTGGCTTACGGCAGGATCGGTTGAAAAGACTATTCGGATGAAAAGTACGCTTGTTTTTGAGAATATCCGGATCTCGCTGCATTCGATCCGGAGCCACATGCTGAGGACGGTCCTGACGATCCTGATCATCGCCTTCGGGATCATGGCCCTGGTGGGCATCCTCACCTCCACCGATTCCATCAAGCACTCCCTGACGCAGAACTTCTCGATGATGGGATCCAATACCTTCACCATCCGGAACCGCTCGATGCAGGTGCACATCGGCGACCAGAGCAACAAGCTCCGGCTGTACGAGCCGATCACCTATGAGCAGGCGACTTCCTTCAAGCAGCAGTTCGATTTTCCCGCCGTGACCAGCCTGTTCCTGTTTGCCAGCTTCAATGCCACGCTGAAATACGGATCGAAAAAGACCAATCCGAATGTCCGGGTGATGGGAACGGATGAAGATTACCTGGTGACGGCCGGGCAGGAGCTCGACCGGGGCAGGAACTTCACCCCGGACGAAGTATTTTACGGGACCAGCGTATGCATTCTTGGTTCGGAGGCGGTGAACGACCTGTTCAAGAATAATGAAGACCCTGTCGGGAAGGTGATCTCCATCGGACCGGGAAAATACCGCGTGATCGGCATCCTGAAATCCAAAGGGTCGAGCATGGGCTTCAGCGGCGACCGGGGTGCGCAGATCCCCCTGAACAATGTCCGGGTCTATTTCAGCCGCCCCCGGATGTCCTTTTCGATCAACGTCATGGCGAAGCGGCCCGACCTCATGGATCCCGCGGTGGGAGAGGCCACCGGGCTGATGCGCTCTATCCGCACCGACCCCGTCGGAGCCGACAACAGCTTCGAGATCACCAAGAGCGATGAGATCGCTAAAATGCTTATTGAAAACATCAAGTACGTCACCATCGCCGCCACCATCATCGGACTGATCACCCTGGTGGGTGCGGCCATCGGTCTGATGAACATCATGCTGGTCTCGGTGACGGAACGCACCCGCGAGATCGGCATCCGCAAGGCCATCGGCGCCACCCGCCGCCTCATCCGCAACCAGTTCCTGACGGAAGCCATCGTGATCGGCCAGCTGGGCGGAGCCCTCGGGATCATCCTCGGCATCCTGATCGGGAACATCCTTTCGCTGTTGATGCACAGCTCCTTCATCGTACCCTGGCTGTGGATCCTGACGGGCGTCCTGCTTTGCTTCGTCGTCGCCCTGATCTCGGGGATCCTGCCGGCACAGAAGGCGGCCAACCTCGACCCGATCGAGTCACTCCGTTACGAGTAGCGATGCCGGAGGCAGAAACCCGATCGGTTTTCCGGCTGCTGTTGCAGCAGCTCCCTTATTCCCCGACGGCGGGGCAGGAAAAGGCGATGCAGAAGCTGGCCTTCTTCCTGACCGACTCCTGGAAAGATCCTACCGCCGTTTTCGTGCTGAAAGGCTATGCCGGCACAGGCAAGACCTCGCTCATCTCGGCGCTCGTCAGCGTGCTGCCGCACCTCCGGCGGCGATCCTGCCTGATGGCCCCGACGGGCCGGGCCGCGAAGGTGCTGGCGGGCTATACCGGCCGCCCGGCCAATACCATTCACCGGAAGATCTATTTCGCCCGGACGACCAAGGAGGGATCGATCGCCCTGAAGCTGCAGCAGAACCGACATAAGGACACGCTGTTCATCGTGGATGAGGCCTCGATGATCCAGAACTCCTCGATTTCCGATTTCACCCTGTTCAACGGGAGAAATGTCCTGGACGACCTCTTTTATTTCGTTTCCACCGGGGAGAACTGCCGCCTGCTGCTCATCGGCGACCCGGCACAGCTGCCGCCGGTGGGAACGGAGCACAGCCCGGCGCTCGACTTCGGGTTTCTCAAAAAGGCCTACCATCTCACCATCGATTCCTACGAGCTGACCGAAGTGGTCCGGCAGGAGGAGACCTCCGGCATCCTGGCCAATGCCACGTCGGTGCGCCGGCAGATCAACCGGGGCGACTGGGAGCTGCCGCTGTTCGACCTGGCTTCGCGGACCGACACCCGGAAGATAGGGGGTCCGGAGCTGGAGGAGGAGCTGAATAACGCCTATTCCCGCTCCGGCCGGGAGAACAACGTGGTGATCTGCCGCTCAAACAAGCGCGCCAATATCTTCAACCAGGAGATCCGGCGGAGGATCCTGTACCTGGAAGAGGAGATCAATGCCGGCGACCAGATGATGGTGGTGAAGAACAATTATTACTGGCTGCCGGAGGAATCCTCGGCGGGGTTCATTGCGAACGGCGACACCATCGAGCTGATGCGCATCCGGAAGATAGAGGAGCTGTACGGGTTCCGCTTTGCCGATGTGACCGTCCGGTTCCTCGATTACCCGGAGGAGAAGGAGCTGGATGTGAAGATCCTGCTCAATACGCTGACCACGGAGGCGCCGGCGCTGCCTTCCGCCGACAGCAACCGGCTGTTCCATGAGGTGATGAAGGACTACGAGGAGATCCCTTCGCGCCGGGGCCGCATCGAGAAGGTGAAGCTGAATCCTTATTTCAACGCCCTCCAGGTGAAGTTCGCCTACGCGCTCACCTGTCATAAAACGCAGGGCGGCCAGTGGGAAACAGTGTTTGTGGACCAGGGCTTTCTGAGCGAAAAAATGATGAATACCGAATACCTGCGGTGGCTCTATACGGCGATCACGAGGGCGACGAAGAAGCTGTACTTTGTGAACTTTGAGAGCAGGTTTTTTTTGGGGGGATAGGGTTTAGGGTTTAGGGTTTAGGGGTTTAGGGGTTTAAGGGTTTATGGGTTTAGGGGTTTATGGGTTTGTTCGTTATAGTTATGCATTAAACATAATGTCTTTTTGAGCATAGCGAAGTGAAGAGAAGCAACTGCCTGAGCGTGTCATTCATTCGGCTCCCACAATTCAATCTTGTTGCCTTCGGGGTCCAGAACGTGCACTAACTTGCCGTATTCGGAGGGTTCGATTTTATCCAGCACCGTCACCCCTTCCTTTTTCAGCTCTTCCACGAGCGCTTCGAGGTTCTCCACACGGTAATTGATCATAAAGTCTTTTGAAGAGGGCTCGAAATAGTTAGTGTCATCTGAAAAAGGGCTCCACAGCGTATACCCGTTCTTCC
>DATJQF010000066.1:0-3836 GCA_035505995.1 Bacteroidales bacterium | reverse complement strand
ATCCCAGTTCAGCCATTTGGCGATGTGGGCCCCGGCGCTCAGTTCGATGCCTGCGCGGTAACTTTCCGGAACGTTGGTCATGATGGCTTCCCCCACATTGTTGATCTGCCCGGTGAGCACCAGCTGGTCATGATACCGCATATAATACAGGTTGATCCCGGCGGAGAAGCGCGACAGCTTCAGGTTATAGCCGAGCTCGAAATCGTACAGCCTTTCCGGGGCGGGCATATGGTTGCTGTCGGCCGCTTCGTAATTGTCCCGGTTCGGTTCCCGGTTGGCGACGGCAAAGGAGAAATAGACCGAATGCCGGTCGGAGATCTGGTAATAGATCCCAATCTTGGGGTTGAAGAAGTCGAAAAGATGGGTCTGGGTGATATCCCGCAGATCATCGATGGTCCCTTCGATATCATAATAGATATGCCGGTACTGAAGGTCGCCGAACAGGGTAAAGTGCTTCAGGAACGTGTAAGAGATCTTCCCGTAAATATTGAAGTCCCTTTTCAGTCCCGTGCTGTAATACCAGTTTCGCTCATGGTCGCCGGTCGAGGCATACCGGGCCCAGATGATCTTCCCGTAGTGCTTGCCGTAATACCGGTTCCAGGCTCCTCCCAGGGTGACCTTCCACCGGTCCCCCAGGTGGTAATTGCCGGAGAAGGTCAGCCCGTAAAAGTCGTTGTCCAGCCACTTCTGCGTGATCATGTTGGTGGAGGTGATCGTATCGGGTCCGATGATCACATCCGGCAGCGCATACGCCGAAAATGCCTGGGCGGTATCATAGTTCTCATAATAGCCCTTGCCTTTCGTGTAATGCAGCGCGGCATTCACGTTGAAATACTGACCGATCCCCTGGGAGAAGATGAGCTGGTAATGATTCTGATTATAGTTGTCGGTCTGGTTGTCGTAATAAGCGATGTGGCCGTTCAGGTCGGTGTACTGGCCGGCCGGGTTATAGGTACGGTTGGTGGCCAGGGAGTCTTTCGGCACCCCTTCCCAGGCCTGGTAGGTCTTTTCGGTTCCTCCGAGGATGTTTAGCTTGAGGGTGGTGCTCTTCCCGAAATACCCGGCCGACAGATAAAAGGATGCAAGCCTTGAAAATGCCCGGTCGATATAACCTTCCGAGCTGATATAAGAGGCGCGGCCGTCCACGGCGATTTTGTTGGCCAGCAATCCGGTCCCGAAGCGGAGGGTGGTCTTGAACGTCCCGTAGGAGCCGGCCGAGGCATCCAGTTCTCCATAGGGATCCTGGGAAAGAGACTGGGTAAGGATGTTGATGGTCGCCCCGAATGCGCCGGCGCCGTTGGTGGAGGTGCCGACTCCCCGCTGCACCTGCACATCCCGGGTGGAGGAAGCGAGGTCAGGAAGATCCACGAACCAGACGCCCTGCGACTCCGCATCATTCAGCGGGATCCCGTTCACCGTGACATTAATGCGCGTAAGGTCCGTGCCGCGGATGCTGATCCCGGTATATCCGGTTCCCGTACCGGCATCGGAAGTTACCACCACCGAGGGGGTATTCTGCAGGATATAGGGCATGTCCTTTCCCAGGTTTACCTGGCTGATCTCTTTTTCATTCATACCGGAATAGGTCACCGGGGTTTTGGGTTGTGCCCGGGTGGCAATGATATTCACTTCTTCCCCCAGGATCGCACTGACCGGCATTTCGAAGTTCATGACCGTATCCCCGGAAAAGAAGATAGTCCGGTGGAGGGTCTCATATCCCATAAAGGAGACAGTGAGGGTCCGGGTCCCGGTCCGGATCCCCGGAATCCGATAGGTGCCATCCTTCGCGGAGGTGGTGGAGAGGAAGGTGTTCTCGATCACCACGTTCGCGCCTGCCAGCGGTTTTCCCGTGTTTTTATCGCGCACCGTCCCGGAGAGGGTTCCCTGCGGATAACCGTGAATGACGGCCAGTGCCCAGCACCCTGCGCCCAGCACCAGCCTTACAGCCCTAAGAAAGTAATTGCTTTTGTTGTTCATATGATTGATTTTATGGACCACGGAATATCCCGTGAAATCAATCAATAGAGGAGGTAAATACAGCCTGGTTAGCTCTCCCTACGCCGGCATTACCCGGATCAGGTTCAAAGAGTATAATCTCAGCCCTTGTGTTAAGGCACCCCTATTGGATAGGCAAATATAAAGAAATTACGGATTAGGGATTACGGATTACGAATTAGGGATTATGGATTAGGGATTACGGATTACGAATAACCGATGACGAATAACAAACGACGAATGACTATCTTTGTAAAAATGCTCAAATGAAGCTGATCATTATCAACGGCCCGAACCTGAACCTGGTCGGGATCCGGGAAACGGATATTTATGGTCCGCAAAAATTCGAGGCCTACCTGAAGAAGCTGCGGAAGAATTATCCCGACATCACCATCGAGTATTACCAGAGCAACGTGGAAGGGGAGATCATCAATGCGATCCAGAAAGCAGGCTTCCTTTACGACGGGATCATCCTGAATGCAGGCGGCTATACCCACACCTCTGTAGCCATCGGGGATGCGGTGAGGGCGATCAGCACCCCGGTGATCGAAGTGCATATCTCCAATATCCTGGCGAGGGAGTCCTACCGGCAGACGTCCGTGATATCCTCGGGCATGAAAGGGATCATCTGCGGCTTCGGACTGGAATCGTACCGGCTCGCGGTGGAAAGCTTCAGGAAAATGATCTGACGGGAAGTTTTACCGGTAGAATTTGGCCGGATCCAGCTCGGAAAATTTTCTTTTTCCCTTCAGGAAATATTCAAAGACGATATTTTTCCGCAACACATGGTGCAGCGGTCCGTGCTTCAGGAGCTTTCTCTTTTCACGGGTTTTCCCGAAGGAGCCGTAAAAGCTGAAATGGGCTTTCAAGACCGCCCAGAAATCCTTGAAGCCCGCCGTAAATAGAAACTTCAGGGCCGCGATGCTGTCCAGGAACAGGCGCCTGGCAAAAACCCCGAAGATCATTTCCTCGGGAAGGTTCTTATAGAGGAGGATAAAATTATTCCGGAAGTTCAGGTAGGTCTTCCTCCAGGAGATCTTGGGCAGGGTCCCGCCGCCGATATGGTAAACCGCGGAATCGGGGCAATACATGACCCGGTACCCGTTGTTGTATAGTCTCCAGCAGAAATCGATCTCTTCCATATGGGCAAAGAAATCGTCATCCATGCCGCCGAGTTCGTGGTAAATTCCGGCCTTAACGAACATGCAGGCGCCGGTAGCCCAGAAGATCTCCGTAGTGTCGTTATACTGTCCCTTGTCTTCTTCGAGGGTCTGGAACAGCCGTCCCCGGCAGAAGGGGTACCCGAGCTTATCGATAAATCCGCCCGCAGCACCGGCATACTCGAATTTGGAACGCTCCTCGTACGACAGGATCTTCGGCTGACAGGCTGCGATCAGGGGATCGCTTTCCATCAGGCGGATCACCGGCTGGATCCAGTTGTCGGTCACCTCGATGTCGGAATTCAGCAGCACGTAATAGTCGGCTTCGATCTGCCGGAGCGCCAGGTTATATCCCCGGGCGAACCCTCCATTGTCCGGGTTCCGGATAACGCGGATGAACGGGTATTCCCGGGTCACGAACTCGACGGATCCGTCGGTGGAGGCATTATCCGCGATGATGATCTCGGCATCGGCGCTGCGGGTGACCAGGGAAGGTAAAAACCGTTCCAGGAATCGCTTCCCGTTCCAGTTCAGTATGACCACCGCAACATGCACCTGTGAAGGGGTAAAGAAGTTGATTTGTTTTTAGGAAATGTAAAAATAAGAAAAACAAACAGAATTCTTAATGCATTTACAATCTTCCGTCAAAAATCGTAAATCGCAATCCCTAATCCGTAATCC
>DATJQF010000065.1:0-6387 GCA_035505995.1 Bacteroidales bacterium | reverse complement strand
CCTCTGACTTTCCTTTTCAAGGGCTTCAGGAGCGGCGCCAGCATCGCCAGCAGGAGAACGAATATCCCATTGACCAGGATGGAGAGGATCATCAGTAAATAAAACCCGGAGAAGAAGGCGGAAACGGTGGTCAGGAATGTGGTGGCAAAATTCCCTATCCACAGGGTGACCAGGTTGAAGATCAGCAGCAGGGCCACGAAATAAAGGAACCCGGCCAGGGCATCTTTGATATCGGGCGGACTCAGGGTGAGCGAGCTGCCCACGGAGAAAAGCAGGTACCCCAGGATCAGGATCTTCCACCAGGCGGTGTTTTCTCCTCCGAAGACCAGTTGAACAAACCGCAGGATTCCCTGCATCATCCCCGTTGCAAAGCCCTTCAGGGATTCCATCTGCGTGACGGTCGTAAGGGAGAAAGCCGCCCCGTGCAGGTCCTGGAGGCGGACCCGGAATAAAAAGAAACAGGAAAGGAAGAGTACCAGCGAGCCCAGCAGGATAGGCCCGATCCCGATAAAGAACCTCCCGATCTCCTGGTAAATATTCCCCGGGTGGTAGCGGTGATTGACATACCCGTACATTCCGCCGGAAGCCTTCGGATCGAATAATTTAATGTCCGTTATCTTATGCAGGAAGAGCAGGGCGAACAGCGCATGACCCAGCTCGTGGACCGGCGTTCCCAGCCATTTGAACCCGTACACATAAGTCCGGTAGCCGAAAACTTCCGGCCCCAGCTTCCCGATCTGCCGGGTGATCAGCTCCATGAGCAGGGCCAGCAGCAGCAGCGGACCGAGCAGCACCAGCAGCTGGATCCCGGTGGCGACCAGCACCCGGAGGATATAATGCAGGAAGGAAAACAGGGTTTCTTCCAACTCGGGAATTTTGTGCAAAGATCAGGATTAAAGTAATTGGTGAAATGGGTGGGGTGGGTGTAATGGATGACCCGGCTGGCGACCGCCTTGTTCCGGCAGTAACCGGGATCTGCTGGCAAGGATTTTTGCGGATGCTTCACGTCCCTTTTACCAGAGTACGGAATTGATGTATCCCGAAGAGATCCGGGAGGATGCCTACCGGCAGTTTATCCGCAATCATTTTTCCCGGAATTCAAGGAACGTAGATCCCGGTGCTATTGCGGAAATACTCGCCCTCACCAGGCGTCATACCGGGTATACTCAGTATTTTTGCAATAAATTGTACGATTCGGGGGTGAAGGTGGATAAGAAAAACCTGCAGCAGATTTGAGGGGAATCGCCGCACTGACCGACAAGGAAATGATCTATAAAAAAGAAGGAAAGTATTGGGTTTACGATGTCTTCTTTTCCCGATGGATTGAAACGCAGGAGATATAGAATGCAATGCCTTATGACCAATGACCAATAACCAGCGACCCATGAAAATCAAAACAACCCTTTTCTTGTTCCTGGTGCTGCTCCCCTGCGTGTCCCTGCCTGCCCGGAAGCAGTTGCATGTCCGGTTCATCCTGCATTCCGATGCGGTCTCCAAAGATTCCATGGTGTTTATCACGGGAAGCATTCCCCAGCTGGGGAACTGGGATCCGGGCAAAGTGAAAATGAAATATGCCGGGAACCAGAACTGGAGTAAAGAGATCATACTGAACGGCACCGGATCCATTGAATATAAATACACCCTTGGCTCGTGGGCAAAAGAAGGTGCAAAACCTGACGGTAAGCCGCTTTCCAATTTTCAGGTAAAGGTTGAAGGGGACCGGACGATCCGCGATACGGTTTTGCTCTGGACCAGTCAGCAGCCGAAAACCCCGGTACCGTCCTCCCTTACCGGCACCGTTATTTTTCACCGGGCTATGCACGGCAAAGGGATGAAGGACCGGGACATCGCCGTTTGGCTTCCACCGGGATATAACGAAAGTAAAACGGAACGGTACCCGGTGCTTTACATGCACGACGGGCAAAATGTCTTCGATGTCGCCACGGCCGCGTACGGGGCGGAATGGAGGATGGACGAGATCATGGACAGCCTGATCCGGGTGAAGGCGGTGACACCGGCCATCGTCGTCGGGATCAATAATACGGACGACCGGAATATGGAGTACGGCCCGGGCAAAGAAGGGGAGGAATACATGAATTTCATCGTTCAAAGACTGAAACCGTTCATCGATTCCGCCTACCGGACCCTTCCCGGCCGCCTCCACACCTGGACGGGAGGGGCTTCCTCGGGAGGAACGATCTCCTTCCTGATGGTCTGGGAGCACCCGGATATCTTCTCGGCCGCGATCTGCATGTCTCCGGCATTTAAAATAGACAAGCTCGACCTGGTGAAAACGGTCACGAGGTCGGCGGTAAGGAAAGAGGTACGTTTCTATATGTACCTTGGCGGGGTGGGACTGGAGAATGACCTCCGTCCCGGGTTCGATCAGATGATGGAAGCATTAAAGAACAAGGGCTACCGGGAGGGGATTGATTTCATCCGGGTGATCGACCCGCAGCAGAGACATTATGAGACTGCCTGGTCGAAGCGGCTGCCGGAGGCATTGGAGTGGGTGATGAAGGAGCGATGATCTGCAACAGACTTGTGACCAGCGATCAGCGCCTCTCTTTTTTATATCCCATCGGATTATTACTTTTGCACCATTAATCCTGTTACGCGTTACGCGTAACAGGAAAAGGTGTTTTCACCATAAAGGCGAACGTTATGCGCATCCTTAAAGACCGCACCACCGCCCTGATCATCGATGTGCAGGAGCGGATTTTCAACGTGATCCACGACCATGAGAAGCTGGAGAAGAATATTCCCCTGCTGATCGAGGGCTTAAAGATCCTCCATGTGCCCGTTTTTGTTACGGAGCAATACACCAAAGGACTGGGGCCGACCATTGCACCGGTCGTCAGCGTGCTCGGCGACCTGAAGCGGATCGAGAAGATGTCGTTCAGCTGCTGCGACGAGCCGACGGTGATGGAGGGCATCGCCGTGCTGGGACGGGAGAACATCATCGTGGGCGGCATCGAGAGCCATGTATGCGTGCTGCAAACGGTCGTAGACCTGAAGCGCAACGGGTATCACCCGATCGTGGTGGAGGACTGCATCTCGTCGCGCCGGGAGAATGACAAGCGGATCGCGGTGGAGCGGATGCGGCAGGAAGGCGCCGTCATCACCACCTATGAATCACTGCTGTTCGAGCTGCTGCGGTTCTCCGGGACCGAGCAATTCAAAGCGATCTCAAGATTGGTGAAATGATTCGGATCACCCGCAGATTTACGCAGAAACACCGCTGATTTTCGCTGAAATTAATTTGCGATGATCTGCGGTTAATACCCAAGCCCTCCCATGACGAATGACGAATGACGAATGACCCATGACGAATGACGAACTGACCGGAACCCCGCTTCCCAACGCTGACGAATCTCCCGAACTGGAATCCGGCGTGCTGAAAGGCACCATCCACCTGTCGGATATGTACCAGAACTGGTTCCTGGATTATGCCTCGTATGTCATTCTCGAGCGGGCCGTGCCGGAAGTGGCCGACGGGCTGAAACCCGTGCAGCGGCGCATCCTGCATGCCATGAAGGAGCTCGACGACGGCCGCTTCAACAAGGTGGCCAACATCATCGGTCACACCATGAAATACCATCCTCACGGGGATGCTTCCATCGGCGACGCACTGGTGCAGCTCGGGCAGAAGGACCTGCTGGTGGATACCCAGGGCAACTGGGGCAACGTGCTGACCGGCGATGATGCGGCGGCCCCGAGGTATATCGAAGCGAGATTATCCAAATTTGCCCTCGAGGTCCTCTTCAATGCAAAGACCACTACCTGGAAGGCTTCCTACGACGGCCGCAACAAGGAACCGGTCGCCCTGCCGGCCAAATTCCCGCTGCTGCTTGCCCAGGGTGTGGAAGGGATCGCGGTGGGACTTGCCTCCAAGATCCTCCCGCATAATTTCAACGAGCTGATCGACGCTTCCATCCGGATCCTGCAGAACAAGGACTTCGAGCTCTTCCCGGATTTCCAGACCGGGGGACTGGCGGACGTCTCGAAATATAATGACGGGTTACGCGGCGGCAAGATCCGTCTCCGGGCCCGCATCAGCCAGGTCGATAAGAAAACGCTGACCATTACGGAGATCCCCTTCGGGACCACCACCGGCTCGATCATCGAGTCGATCCTGAACGCCAACGATAAAGGCAAGATCAAGATCCGCAAGATCGACGACAATACCGCGCAGAATGTGGAAGTATTGATCCACCTGGCGCCGGGAGTATCGCCCGACACGACCATCGACGCCTTGTATGCGTTCACGGAATGCGAAGTTTCCATCTCACCCAACGGCTGCGTGATCGAGAACGGCAAGCCCAGGTTCGTCGGGGTCTCCGAGATCCTGAAGGTCTGCACCCAGCGCACGGTGGACCTGCTGAAGCTGGAGCTTGAGATCCGTATCGCCGAATTGAAGGAAGAGCTTCATTTCGCTTCCCTGGAGAAGATCTTCATCGAAAAGGAGATCTACGAGGGGATCAAGAAATGCAAGACCACCGAAGAGATCGACCAGGCCATCCTGGAAGGGTTCAAGCCTTACAAAAAGCAGCTGATCCGGCCGGTGGACGAGGACGACATCCGGCGCCTCCGCAAGATCCCCATCGAGCGGATCTCGAAATACAACTCCCTGAAAGCCGATGAGCAGATCCGGGGCATCAGATCCGGTATCGAGGAAACCAAAAACCACCTGGATCACCTGATCGATTTCGCGATCGAGTATTTCCGGCAGATCAAAAAAAAATACGGAAAGGGACGCGAGCGGAAGACCGAGTTGCGGAATTTCGACACCATCGAAGCGGCCAAGGTCGCCGCCGCCACGCAGAAGCTTTACGTGAACCGGGAAGAGGGCTTTGCCGGGACCGGGCTGAAAAAGGACGAATATGTCTGCGACTGCTCCGATATCGACGATATCATCGTCTTCCGGCAGAACGGGACCTATCTCGTGACCAAAGTGGCGGAGAAGGTTTTCGTGGGACAGGAGATCATCCACATCGCCGTGTTCAACCGGAATGACGACCGAACCGTATACAACCTGATCTACCGCGACGGGAAAAGCGGGAAATCCATGGTCAAGCGGTTCAGCGTGCTCGGCGTCAACCGCGATAAGGAATATACCGTCACCCGGGGAACGCCCGATTCGAAGGTGCTATATTTCTCGGCAAACCCTAACGGGGAGGCCGAGATCGTCCGGGTGGAGCTGAAGCCCAAGCCGCGGCTCAAGAAGCTTTTTTTCGATTTCGATTTTGCAACGGTGGCCATCAAGGGGCGCAACGCCGTCGGCAATATTCTTTCCCGGAACCCGGTGCGGCGCGTGGAGCACCGCCAGGAAGGCGTTTCCACCCTCAGCTCGCGGAAGATCTGGTACGATGATACCGTAAAAAGACTCAATTCGGACGAACGGGGCATCCTGCTGGGAGATTTTTCCGGTTCCGACCGGATCCTCACGATCCTGCAGTCGGGGTATTACCGCCTTACGTCGTTCGATCTCAGCACCCATTTCGACGAGGACATGATCCTGATCGAAAAATATGACCCGGAAAAGATCTTCACCGCAATTTACCTGGAGCCGGAATCAAAGAACTACTATCTCAAGCGTTTTAAAGTCGAGGCAACCGACCGCAAGATCGATTTTATAGGCGACGAAGAGAACAATAAGCTGATCCTTATAACGGGGGATAAATTCCCGGTGATGGAAATTCAGTTCGACATGAAGCTGAAGACCAAAGGCGCGGAGAAGGAAGCGATCAGTATCCATGAGTTCATCGGGGTGAAAAGTTACAAGGCAAAGGGAAAACGCATCAGTATCCACCCGGTGAAAAAGATCGCCTGGATGGAACCGCTTGCTGCGGAACCGCAGCCGCCTGCCCCCGCATTACCGGAAAAGGCGGAAACCAGTACCCCTAAAAAAGCGCCGGTACCGAAAGAGGAAGGCAGAGAAAAGAAAAAAGATCCCGGCCAAAAAACAAAAGCGGCATCTTCCTCAACTCCGCCGGCTCCACCCACATCACCAAAGAAGAAAAGCGGTGCATTGCAGAAGAAATCCACTGAAGATCCGCCCGTTAAGAAAAAAGGTAGAAGAGGTGCAGCAGGCCAGATGGAACTGTTTTAAAATTGCGGGGTGACTTATTGACTTGCTGACCCGGTGACTTATAAAAAGAATAAATAAAGAAGATAACCGTTTAATATTGGGTAATACTATGCCTGCCATGACAGATGAGAAGGTCCTGAAAGTGAGCGACAGCGTTACGTGGGTGGGAGTCCTGGACCGTGATATCGTCACCTTCGATGTGGTCATGGAGACCAAATACGGGACCACGTATAACTCCTATGTTATCCATGCAGATAAAACGGCCGTCATCGAAACGGTCAAAGCGAAGTTTGAGC
>DATJQF010000064.1:0-6722 GCA_035505995.1 Bacteroidales bacterium | reverse complement strand
TCCTTCGTAATGACCAACGGCGGGGCGAAGCGGATGATATGATCGTGCGTGGGCTTGGCCTGGAGTCCGTTATCCTTCATCTTCAGGCATACGTCCCATGCGGTCTTCCCGTTCATAGGCTTGATGACGATGGCGTTCAGCAATCCTTTTCCCCGGACGATCTCTATCAGCGGGGAATGGATCTTCGCCACTTCTTCCCGGAACAGCTGACCCATCCTGAATGCATTTTCCGCCAGTTTTTCCTCCCGGATCACCTTGAGCGCTTCGATAGCCACCCGGGCGGCGATCGGGTTCCCGCCAAAAGTGGAGCCGTGTTCCCCGGGCTTAATCGTCAGCATCACCGCGTCGTTGGCCAGGACGGCTGAAACCGGATATACGCCTCCGGAAAGGGCCTTCCCGAGGATCAGGACATCGGGCTTGAACCCTTCCCAGTCGCAGGCCAGCAGCTTGCCGGTCCTGCCGATCCCGGTCTGCACTTCATCCGCGATAAAGAGGACATTATGCTTTTTGCACAGGTCATACGCCTTCTTCAGGTATCCCTCATCCGGGACATACACCCCCGCTTCCCCCTGGATGGGCTCCACAAGGAAACCGGCCACCTCCGGATCTTTCAGCGCCTTTTCCAGCGCCGGAAGGTCGTTATACGGGATAATAATGAACCCCGGGGTGAACGGACCGAAGTCATTCCGGGCCACCGGGTCGGTCGACATCGACACTACCGAAATGGTCCTTCCATGAAAATTATTCTCGCAGCAAATGATCTTCGCCCGGTCGGGGGCGATGCCTTTTACCTTATAGGCCCATTTCCGGGTAAGCTTCAGGGCGGTCTCGTCCCCTTCCGCACCGGTGTTCATCGGGAGCACCTTGTCGAAACCGAAATATCCGGTCACGAATTGCTCATAGGCGCCCAGCGCATTATTATAGAAGGCCCGGGAGGTAAGCTCCAGCGTCTGCGCCTGATCGATGAGGGCGCGGACGATCCTGGGATGGCAGTGTCCCTGGTTGACGGCGGAATAAGCGGAAAGGAAATCGAAATACTTTTTCCCTTCCACGTCCCACATGTATACTCCCTGGCCTTTAGCCAGGACTACCGGGAGGGGATGGTAATTATGCGCGCCATACCGGTCTTCCAGCTCCATCGCCTCCCGGGAGCTCTTAATCTCTGTCATAAAGAAGGTTTTTTCTGTTACCTCGTTACCAGGAACATTCCCGTGTTGAGGTTCGTCTTGCCGTTGGTGACTTTATAATAATAGGTGCCCGAAGGGATCCCCTGCAGCGCGATCCGGCTGGTGGCGGTCCCCAGATCCTGGCGGCTCAGGAATTTCCCCTGCGCATCATAGATCTCAAACACCCCGTTCTTGACCGGTTTGCTGAGGGTGACCATCAGAAAATCCGTGGCGGGATTGGGATATAGCTTTACGTCCACGTCCGGCATCAGCAGCGTGGGGATGCCGTTGATGTTCGTGAGCGTGACATCGTCATAATATGCCTGGCTTCCCACCTGTCCTTTGCACCCTTCCATATCCACCGCATTGAAGCCGGCGCTCGCCAGCAGGAGCACGGTGATGGAGTCGGGCATGGTCAGGTTGTCCCAGTAATTGACGGCCGTGTCGAACAGCGTATAGGTATTGATCGTCCCCTGGTACACCAGCTTGTTATAAGCAATGGTGTCCCGCTTGTGTGCGGAGGTGCTCCATTTCGACAGGAGCAGTACGACGGCGGTTGAATCCCCGTTCACCGGGAAGGCCATATGATAGCCCTGGAAGCGCAAGGGTTTCGTGGTATAAATATATGGTCGGCCCAGTGTCGCATTAAATTTTGCCCAGTTGATCTTTATGGTCCCGACCAGTCCCGGGATCAGGATATTCAGGATATCGATCTTTTTCGTGATCACCCGTACTGCGCTGTCCCCGCTGTATGCTGAATCGGTCGGGTAGCACATCAGCCCCGGCGGGGTCGGGATCGTATCCAGGATATTCAGCGTGGTGAAAAATCCCCCGCTGGGCTCATAAAATCCCTGGTTCGCATGCGTGGGGTGATACGCCCAGTACCAGTTTTCGAAAGTGCCGTTCGGAAGAGTAGATTGCCCCAGCGCAACAAGGCCGAGAGCAACCATGACCAAAGTAAGAAACTGTTTTTTCATGATTTGATGGTTTATGAATTGGCTGATTATCATTCGTTCATTAAATTGTAAGCACTACCTGCAGCGACGTGGTCCGAGGTGACTCGATCGTGATCGGCCGCAGGGAGTATTCCGTGTTCAGGAGGTTGTTGACCAGCAGGGAAAACCGGAAATCCCTCAGGGTGTAACTGATCCGGAAATCCACGATGAAATTCCCCGAGTGGTGGTCCTCCCGGTATTTCTGGATGCCCGAATGCATGGCCCCGGGCGTATCCAGCTGGTAAAGGAACTTGTCAATGTTCCGCATGTATCCGTAATACCGGCCGCTGAAGCCTGCCGACAAATGCTTCCGGTAGGTGATCTGGATATCCGATTTGACCAGGTGCTGGATCCGGTATTTCATGATGTTGCCGGTAGTATCGGTCGAGGTGTTGGCATAGGTATAATCCAGCGTCTTCTGGTGATAGTAAATATAATCGGGATCGACGGCTTTGGGGACGGAATACGTGTAACCGATCAGCACTGCCAGGTCGAAATTATGGAAGATCTTGCCCTGGCCGGAAAAAGTCAGATCGGCGCCGTAAATATGGGTGGGCCCCGTATTCAGGAAACGGAAGCCGATGTTCTTCACCGGGTTTATATTATCCCCCCATAGTCCGAAGTTGAATTCAATATAATTTTTATAATCCTCATAAAAACCAGCTGCGTCGAACAGGCCGTAAAACTTCCCGATCCGGAAAAGCTGCTTCAGCCCCAGCTCATACGAGGTGGAGAATTCCGCCACCAGGTCGGGATTGGGATAGAACCCGAACCCGCCGGAATTCGTGGTAATATATTTTTCCCCGATGCTGGGGGCCCGGTATCCCTGTCCCACCGACGCCCGGATGAAGGTTCCTTTGGCCGCTTCCAGGTTCAGCCCCGCCCGGAAGATCGGCTTGCTCTCCCCGTCGCGATTGATCTGGTAGTATTCCCACCGGCCGCCTACGAGCAAGGTCAACCGCTTGAAGAATTTTTTCTCGAGTTGCAGATACACCCCGACATTTTCCGCATCATACGCTCCCGGCTCGTTCAGGGTGGTGGTCCCGTCGGGCGCCAGCTTGCCTGAAAATACCTGTCCGTACGAATGCGTATAGGCATTCATGATCCCGCCTACCATCAGCAGATCGCCGACCTTTTTGAACTTGTGCGTGAACTGGTATTCGTCATAGATGGTAAGATAGCGGTTCGACTGGTTGTTGTTGGCATCCGTATTCCCGTAATACACCCGGTTCTTGAGACTGTGACTGTTGCCGTTCTTGTTGAAATACTTTACATACGGGTCCACGTAAAAAGAAAATTCCTTGAAATGGGATAAAGCACCCGGGTAGGAGCGGTAAATGTTCGTATCCGCATCATACCAGAAGAAATTCTCGGCATTGTCGCTGTACATGAAGGTGCCGTTGACCCCATAAGTAAGTCCTTCGATCTTTTTATTACGGATCCTGGTATTGAAGTAGATCTTGGCCCGCTTGTCGAATTCACCTTTGTTGTAATTCGTATCCTGCAGGTATTCGGGCGTCCCCCGGATATAACCCTGGTCGTTGTAATAACTTCCTCCCACGCCCAGGTCGAAATTATCGAACTTCTGCAGGTGCGACACGGAGAAGCCGAACTGCAGCGGGTTCATCCCCGACCAGGGAGTAGCATATTTCCTGGACGGCTTGGAATAGACCCCGAGGAAGGTGTTCACCTTGGTTTCCGGCTTATCTTTCGGGTAGGTTGTCCGGATATTGATCGCACCCGTGATGGCGGAAGAACCGTAAATGACCGAAGAGGCTCCTTTCACCAGCTCGATCTGCTCGACATCATCCACCGGCAGGAACCCCCAGTCGGGCCTGCCTGCATCTCCCCGGAGGAGCGGGATCTCATCCACCATGATCATCACCCGGCTGCCCAGCCCGGAGCTGAATCCGCTCCCGCCCCTGATCTGGGGCTCATTGTCCACGATCGTGATGCCCGGGATCTGCTCGATCGCCTTATCGATGCTGGCCGGGTTCTGGAATTCGATCCGGTCCGCCTTCAGGACCTCGATCGAGGAAATCGATTCCTGAAGTTTCTGCTGGTACTTGGAAGTCGTGACCACTACCGTGCCCAGTTCCTTGGTGACCGGGTCGAGGACCACTTCCAGAACATGGGGTGTTTTCCCGTCGACCGTCAGGGTCTTTTCATAACGATCGTACCCTACCGACGAAAAAAACAGCGTATAGGTCCCCTTTGGAAGCTCCAGCCGGAAAAATCCGTTGCTGTCTGAAAAAGTTCCCTTGGCCTGGTCTTTTATGCCGATGTTGACAAATTCGACCGGGTCCATCGTCTTTGCATCCGTAACCTTGCCTGTAATGATGCTTTTCTGAGCCATAACCCATTGGGTTACAGTCATCAGAACAAGGAAGAAAAGAATGCTTTTACAGGGTAATTTCATTCAATAGGATGAGGTTTCTGCAAAAGTAATAAAATAATAATTGAATGAACCTCCCACTCATCAAATGAATGTTGCTTTAATATTGAATACCAGGTTTTTATATAGAAGAGAAGGGGAAGGGATCCGTGTTCCGATTCCCAGTTTTTCCCATATTTCATCCACCTTCCGGATGGTTTCGTCGTCCATGACGATCATGTTCGGCCATTCCCTTTCGAACCCATCCGCGTCATAAGTTTTCCGGGTGGCATCCATGAACAAAACCGGGTACCCTTTGCCCTCCGGTCCCTGTATGACAAAGCAATCCCTTTCCGGATCAAGATGATTGGCGGCGATCCAGGCAATATCCCCCGAAGGGAGCCGGCAAACGCCTTCATCCACGAACAGGACGAATTTTGTTCCTCCCAGGGTCCCTGATTTCCAGAGGGTATCGGCGGCTTCCCGGATCAGGCCCTTCCGCGACTTGCGGATACCCAAAATGACCAGCGAGATGCCTTCCCCGGGTTGCAGGTCTTTTATTTCGCCGACCTCCGGGATCCATTTTCTTACTCCGGGAAGATCGGCTCCGGCACTGTCGGTTTTTACGGCCGGCTTGCCCGTGGCATCGATCCCCATCTTGCTCCCGAAGGCGAAGCGGCGGCTGGAATGATCCAGGATATCCACCGGGCCCAGGCTGAAATGAATGTCCCTTGCCGGATTGACGGTCCGGGAAATGGTCCTGGCGACGGACCGGTAATCGGTCAGGTTGATCTCACCGCCCAGCAGGATCAGGATCTTGTTGAACATCATCTGCCCCGCCCCCCAGAGGGCATGCATCACTTTCAGGGCCTGCCCGGGGTAATTGTTCTCGATCCTCCCCAGCACGATATTATGGAAGACCCCCTGGGCCGGCATATGCAGGTCGTCCAGCTCGGCCGCTACGGTCATCTTCAGCGGGATGCGGAAGATCCGTTCCGTGGCCTTCCCGATCCAGGCATCTTCCATGGGCGGGATACCGACCACGGTGGCAGGATATACGGCATTCCGGCGGTGCGTGATGCAGGTGACATGGAATTTAGGATAATAGCCTGCCAGTGAATAAAACCCCGTATGATCCCCGAACGGACCTTCCAGGATCAGCTCTTCCTCCGGATCCACGTACCCTTCGATTACAAAATCAGCATCGGCAGGAACTTCGAGGTCATTGGTCAGGCATTTGACCAGCTCCACCCTCTTCTTCCGGAGGAAGCCGGCCAGCAGATATTCATCCACCTGCTCGGGAAGCGGGGCGGTGGCGGCATACATACAGGCGGGATCTCCTCCCAGGGTCACCGAGACCGGCATCCTTTTGCCCAGCTTTTTGTAAAGCTCATAATGGCGGGCCGAACCCTTATGGAGGTGCCAGTGCATCCCGGTAAGGACAGGCCCGAATACCTGCATGCGGTACATGCCCACGTTGCGGATGCCGGTTTGAGGATCCACGGTATGCACGACCGGAAGGGTGATGAACGGTCCGCCGTCGGCCGGCCAGCAGGTAAGCACCGGGAGCCGGGTAAGGTCCGGTTCTTTCAGGATCACTTCCTGGCATTTTCCCTTTCCGGAGATTCTTTTCGGCATCCAGGAACCGACCCGGGAAAGCACGGGCAGCATACTGATCTTGCCAACCAGGGATCCGCGGGGAGACCTGAATCTTTGCAGCAGCCGGTCCAACTCCTTCCCCGATTCGTCAAGATCCCCCACCCCCAGGGCCATCGACATGCGGCGGTCGGAGCCAAAGGCGTTGATCAGGACCGGGAATTCAGTGCCGTTATTTTCAAACAACAGGGCCTTGCCCCCGGATTTCACCACCCGGTCGGCGATCTCCGTGATCTCCAGCTTAGGTGAAACCCGTTCGCGGATCCGGACCAGCTCTCCGGCGGATTCCAGGGCATGGATAAAATCGGTCAGGCTCTTAAAGGGCATTACACAGCAGGATGATTAAGAATGGTCATCAGGCATTGGTCATTCGTAATCCGTAATACGTAATCCATAATCCGTAATCCGTAATCCGTAATCAATATTATTTTCCGCCAAAAGACTTCGTCCCGAATTTTTCAGGTCTTTTTTCCGAGTTATATTTCGACGGGCATTTCAGCAGAAGCCCGGTTGCGACGAATTCATCATTGC
>DATJQF010000063.1:0-4860 GCA_035505995.1 Bacteroidales bacterium | reverse complement strand
CGATCCGCGAAAATCAGTTAAAATCCGCGTCATCCGCGTGCCAATAATACTCTTATGATCATCATCGGGATCACCGGGACATTGGGTGCGGGCAAGGGCACGATCGTGGAATACCTGGTGGCGGAAAAGCATTTCGCCCATTATTCCGTCCGGTCGTTCCTGCTCGATGAGATCCGCCGCAGAGGCCTGCCTGAAAACCGGGACTCCATGTACCGCCTCGCGAACGAGCTCCGCGCTCAGCACGGCGCTTCCTATGTGACCGACCAGCTTTACCGGCAGGCGCTGCAATCGGGCCGGAACTGCGTGATCGAGAGCATCCGCACCACCGGGGAGGTGGAATCCCTCCGGAAGAACCCCGGCTTCGTGCTGCTGGCCGTGGATGCCGATCCCCTCACCCGCTATCATCGCATCGTGGAGCGCAACTCCGAGACCGACCGGATCTCCTTTGAAACCTTCCTGGAAAATGAGAATCGGGAAATGAAGTCGAACGACCCTTCTCGTCAGAACCTCAGGGCCTGCATCCGGATGGCCGACCGCCTGCTCGACAATAACGGCTCCCGCGGGGAGCTTCTCGCGCAGGTGGAGAAAGTGCTGAAGGAGATCGTCCCTACCGGCTGATGACCAGCCTCAGGATCTGGATCCCCTCGTTATATTTCACTTTAACAAAATAGCATCCTTCCGGCACCGGGTTCAGGTCGATGCGGTATTCTTCGCTTCCTGCACAGGTCTTCCGGTAAACTGTCTGCCCGGTCATGTTGAGGACCGACACCTCCAGCGTCTGGTTCCGGTAATCCCCGGCAAGGACGCGGAACGAGCCGTCGTTGGGGTTCGGGTAGATCCGGATGCCGTTCCGGCTCTGATCCGGCACCGAGACGGTGGATGCATCCTGCGTCACGGTAACGGTTTGAGGGGAGATCCCGGATACGGTCACGGTGAGCGTGGCGATCCGCTGGGTGTAATCCGGATTGGTCTCATAATCGGCCTGGATCGTCCCGTTCCCGGTTCCCGCAGGAGTCGGCGTACACCAGGGGGCGTCGCTGATCACGGTCCAGTCGGTGTTGGAAGTGACCGTGAAATCCGTGGTTCCCGCGTCGGCTGTTACGTCCTGGTTCGGCGGCACCACGGCCAGGGTGGGTTCTGCCCCCGACTGCGTTACGGTCACTTTGACCGGGGTCAGTCCGCTGACGGTGACCGTGATGGTATCGATGCGCTGGGTGATGTTGGTATTTTCTTCATAGTTTGCCTGGATCGTTCCGTTCCCTGAGCCGGAGGGTGTGACCGTGCACCAGGAGGAATTGCTGAGGACCGCCCAGCTGGTGTTCGAGGTCACGGAGAAGCTGGTGCTGCCGGCATTGTACGGCACATCCTGGTTGGGCGGCTGGACGTTCAGCGTGGGAGCCGCCCCGGCCTGGGTCACGGTGACCACCACCGGCGAGACATTCTGCCCGTTGACCGTGATCGTGGCCATCCTGGGGTTCAGGTCGGTGTTCTCTTCATAATTGGCAGTGATCGTCCCGTTGCCGTACCCGCTGGGCGTGACGGTGCACCAGGAAGCATTGCTGCTGGTGCTCCAGTTCCCGATCGCCGTCACGGTGAAATCGACGGATCCGGCGGCGGCCGGCACATCCTGGTTGGAGGGGAATACGCTGAGGGCCCCCATCATATCCGACTGCCAGAGGCCCCTGCCGTAGGTAGCCGCTTTCAGACGGTTATTGCCGGGATTGGCCGGGTCGTAATAGATCTCCAGCTCCCGGACGTCTACGGCGGGAAGGCCGGAATTGAAAGCGACCCAGTCGCTCATCATGGCATCCTTATAATATACCCCGGTGCGGTTCCCGATATAAAGTCCTTCATTGGAGTTCTTGTCGTAGACGATGGTATTGATCGTCACATTGGGAAGCGAACCGGAAATATCCGTCCAGGTCATTCCTTTATCCGTTGATTTGAAGACATGATTGCTCCGGGTCGCATAAACGATATTCGCATTGGTGGGATGGGCAACCAGATCCGAGAAGGCCGCGCTTCCGGGCAACGTGCAGAGGATCCAGGTAGGGGAAGGTGCGTTCGCATTATCGGTCCTCTTCAGCATGTCGCCATATATCCAGCTTGGCCTTTCTGCATACAGGATGTTGATATCGGCAGGGGATTGCCTTAGCACGGAGACATCGTCGGACTCGCCGGAGGAAATGGCCGTCCAGGTGACAGATCCGGAATTTGAAGCTTTCACATTATTGGTCCGCCATACATTCACAAAACCTCCGAACATCGTATTGGGATCAGTTGCATGCAGCATATAGGGTGTTACCCATCCTCCCGATTCGGTGATGTTGTTGTTTATCGGGGAATACCAGGAGCCGGTGGTCCGGTAAATGCTGCCGTAATAAAGCTCCCCGTACCGGTAACTGGCATCGGTGTAATCGATCGCGCACTCCATCCCGTCGCCCCCGATCACCGTGGTGAAAGTTGTACCGTCGTTGAAGGAAGTCCCGTTATCCTGGTAGCCGTTCATATCCATTCCCTGGTTCGTCGCGCTTTGCCCGATCCGGTAAACCTGTGCAATGGCCAGCCCGGAGGAGATATCCGTCCAGCTGGTCCCCCCGTTGGAGGTATAGTATATGCCGCCGTCGCAGCCGGTATACAGCTTCCCGTTCACCGGCGACCATTCCAGCGTGTGGACGTCGGCATGCACGGAGGGTGCGCACGGGGTTCCCCAGGTGCTCCCCACCCAGTGGGAGTTGATCGTCCAGTTCACGCCTCCGTTGGTGGATTTAAAGATATTGATCCCGCCGACATAGATAATGCTCGCATTGCCTGGATCTACGGCGATGCAGAGGTCATACCAGGCCTGGCTGCTGGTGCCGCTGCCGTTGCAGGAATAGTCCATGATGTTGGGGGTCGTGGACTGGGTGGTGAAATTCAGGCCGCTGTCGGTGGAACGCAACAGGCCTGCGAAAGGACCGTTCGTCTGGCACAGGTAAACATAACCCGGCTGACTGGGGCTGACCCCGATCACCATGCGGTTCCCGGTGATGATCCCGGAAGTGATCTGCGTCCAGGTGTCCCCGGTGTTGGTGGAGCGGTAGAAATTCCCGCCTTCCGTGGCATATACGATGGTGGGATCCCCCGGTTTGAATTTAATGTCCCGGTAATTGTTGCTGTTGGAGGATTTTTTCGACCAGGTGCTTCCCCCGTCGATGCTTTTATAGATCCCTCCGCTGGTGGCCGCCAGGATGATGCTCGGGTTGGAGGGGTGGAGGATCATCATCCCGACCGTCATATTTCCCATCCCGGTATTGGAGGCGGCCCAGGTGTTCCCGCCGTCGGTGCTCTTATAAACTCCCATCCCCGGTGCATCCCCGGCATCGCGGTCGCCCGTGCCGATCAGGATCGTGGTGGGAGTGGCCGGGAAGATCAGGATGGAGGAGACTCCCAGCGTCGGCATGGTGCCCGAAAGGCAGGTCCAGGTGGTTGCGCCGTCGGCCGTCTTCCAGAATCCGCCGGAAGGCGATCCGATATAGAAGGTGTTGGCGTCGGAAGGATGGAATCCGATGGCATTGATCCTGCCCATCCCGTTGGGTTGCGAAGTGGCATTACCGGGCAGCGCTACCGGTCCGACGATGCTCCAGGTGCCCGAGGCAGACCGGTTCGGATGCGTTTCGTTGTAGTTGAGATATTCCTTCATCACATGATCCGGTGATTCCTGTTTCCCGTCGGGTGTCACGCGGGTGCTCTGGATATATTCCCAACGCTTGAAGACCTTCCAGCCGTTCCCTTTGTAATCGGTGCGGCCCGCCCAGTATTTATTGAAGGCGCTGACCGTCGCATGGAAATTGGCATTGGGGTCCTGCATCATCGTGACCCAGTAAGGATAATGGGCCGTATCGCCGGAAGCAGGATCGGGATAAAATTGTGCATCGCTCCGCCATACCATCAGCAGCAGCGCCGCACCCAGCAGTAAAAGTCTTTTCATAACATGCCTGTTTTATTTTTTGATCACCAGCCGGACCACCCGGGTTCCTCCGCCGGTCATTATCTTCATGAAATAAGTTCCTTCGGGATAAGAGGTAAGATCGAAAACATATTTCATCTTTCCCGTGCAATTCTGTGAAAGAACGGTACGTCCCGTCATATCAAGTATGGAAACATCGGATCCCTGCCATTCTTTTGAAAGCATTTCGAGCGTGAGGATCCCCGAAGTGGGATTCGGATAGACGAGGATGCCAGACCGCGGCGGATCCTGCACGCCTACCTCGAATAACTGGTATACCAGGACCGTATCGTCAGGAAGTCCGTTCACCATCACGGCGACATGAGCTTCCCTTGGATTTCCGGTCGAATTCTGAGAAAAGTCGGCATACAGTGTGCCGTTGCCGGAACCGGAGGGAGTGACCGTGCACCAGCTCATATCGCTGGAAGCGGTCCAGTCGGCATTGGAGGTCACCGTAAAGCTCGTCGACCCTGCCGGGGCGTTTACCACCTGTTCGGGCGGCTGGACATCAAGCGTGGGAGCGGCGCCCGCCTGGGTGACGGTAACTGTTTGCGGGGGCAGGCCGGGAACGGTTACCGTAATGTTGGCAATCCGGGTGGCGGCGAAGGTATTCTCTTCATAATCGGCAGTGAGGTTCCCATTGCCGGTCCCCGAAGCGGTCACGGTGCACCAGGTCTGATCGCTGGTGCCGGTCCACGGGCTGTTGGTGGCCACTGAGAAGAACGTGCTTCCGGGTGCAGCCGTTACATCCTGGTTGGGCGGTTCCACATCGAGCGTGGGAAGTCCCGCGTCCTGGGTCACGGTCACCACCACCGGTGCAAGCCCCGAGACGGTCACGGTGATGCTGGCCACCCTCATGTCGATCGTGTTGT
>DATJQF010000062.1:0-12456 GCA_035505995.1 Bacteroidales bacterium | reverse complement strand
ATAAATAATAAATAATGCAAAGTCAATAGTTGTTCGTAACTTATGAAGGTCATTCTCCCCCAAAGCCGGGACGCATGACCGTGACGCGTGACACGTGACGGGTAATGCGTCACGCATTACATATGCTGTTTATATTTCCTTTACACACCGCCCTTCAATTTTTATAAAATCTTTATAACGTCCGGGATATTTTTGCCCCGTTAAAAGTAATTCCCATGACGAGCGAATATATCATCGGGGCCATCCTGGCGGTTTTGATCCTGGCCTACCTGTTATTTTCCATGATCCGGCCGGATAAATTCTAAGCCTATGAAAGCGCACGACTTTATCCAGATCCTGGTTTACCTGGTCGTCCTGGTTGCACTGACCCCGGTGCTGGGCGCCTATATGGCGAAGGTCTTCAAGGGGGAGCGGCACCTGATGAAACCGGTGTTCGGATGGATGGAGAAACTGATCTACCGCTTCCTTTCCGTGGATGAAAAGAAAGAGGACGGCTGGAAACGGTATTTATTCGACCTGCTGATCTTCAATTTTCTCGGGTTCCTCGTGGTGTTTGCACTGCAGCTGACCCAGCGCTGGCTTCCCCTGAACCCCCAGAAGCTGCAAAATGTTCCCTGGCCCCTGGCCTTCAATACGGCGGTCAGCTTTATGACCAACACCAACTGGCAGGCCTATGCGGGAGAATCCACCCTCAGCTACCTGGTGCAGATGACCGCCCTGACCGTGCAGAACTTCATGAGCGCAGCCACCGGCATCGCGGTGCTGCTGGCCCTGATCCGCGGGATCACGCGCAAAACCTCGGAAACCATCGGTAATTTCTGGGTGGACCTGACCAAAACGACGCTCTATATCCTGCTGCCCCTTTCCATCCTCCTGGCCGTGGTCCTGACCGGGGAGGGAGTGGTCCAGAATTTCAACCATTATTCGACCGCATATACGCTGCAGGGAGCCACCCAGGTGATCCCGCAGGGACCGGCGGCCTCCCAGATCGCCATTAAACAGATGGGAACCAACGGGGGAGGATTTTTTAATGTCAACAGCGCTCACCCGTTCGAGAACCCGACCCCATTCACCAATTTCCTGGAGATGCTGTCCATCCTGCTGATCGCTTCATCCCTGACATACTCATATGGAAAGATGACCGGTTCCATCCGGCAGGGATGGACGCTTTTCATCACCATGATGATCCTGCTGGTGACCGGGCTGGCTATCTCCCTTTATTCGGAATACCACATGGCTTCCCTTTTCCAGAACCATGCGCTGATGGAAGGCAAGGAGACGCGGTTCGGCGTGGTGAACAGCGTCCTGTGGTCGGTGGTGACCACCGATGCCTCCAACGGATCGGTCAATGCCATGCACGACAGTCTTTCGCCTCTTGCCGGGATGGTCGCCATGTTCAACATCATGCTGGGGGAAATTATCTTCGGAGGGGTAGGTTCGGGATTGTACGGGATGATCGTGTTCGTGATCCTGACGGTCTTCATTGCCGGGCTGATGGTGGGCCGCACCCCGGAATACCTGGGAAAGAAGATCGGTGCGTTTGAAGTGCAGATGTCCATCCTGGCGGTGCTGGCCCCTGCCATCGTGATCCTGGTCTTTTCAGCGATTGCGTGCATCACTCCGGCAGGGTGGGCCGGTATCACCAATCCGGGCGCCCACGGGTTTTCGCAGATCCTCTACGCCTTCAGCTCGGCAGCCGGAAATAACGGGAGCGCATTCGCCGGGCTCAATGCGAATTCCGTGTTTTACAATCTGATGATAGCGCTCGGGATGCTGATCGGCCGTTTCGGGGTGATCATCCCGGTGATGGCTATTTCCGGGAACCTGGTCCGCAAGAAGATAACACCGCCTTCCTCCGGGACCTTCCCCACCGATAACTGGCTCTTCGTGACCCTGCTGATCGGGGTGATCCTGATCGTAGGAGGATTGACCTTTTTCCCGGCACTATCCTTAGGACCGATCGTGGACCATCTGCTTTTAAAAGGGGGCATATTGTTTTAAGCTTGGACTATGAGCAGTTTAAGAAAAAAATTCCCGTTCGACAGCAAGATCATGATTTCTGCTATCTGGGAATCGTTCAGGAAAATAGACCCGGTTTCGCTCGTAAGGAATCCGGTCATCTTCCTCGTCGGGGTCGGAGCTTTTCTCTCCACGGTGATCGTGCTGTATGACTGGATCGTGAACGACCAGCTGAGCGGGTTCAATATGCAGATCGCTATCTGGCTTTGGTTTACCGTGTTGTTTGCCAATTTTTCGGAAGCCCTGGCGGAAGGGAAAGGGAAGGCACAGGCGGAGAATCTCAGGAAAGACCGGGTCTCGATGAAAGCCCGTCGCTTCAACCGCCGGAGGGAAGAGATCATTCCTGCGACCAAGCTGGAGAAAGACGATATCGTCGTCTGCGAAGCAGGCGATATCATCCCGGCCGACGGGGATGTGATCGAAGGCATTGCCAGCGTGGATGAGTCGGCCATCACCGGCGAATCGGCGCCGGTCATCCGGGAAAGCGGGGGCGACCGCAGCGCCGTGACGGGGGGAACAAGGGTGATCAGCGACCGGATCCTGGTCAGGATCACCTCGGAGCCCGGTCACACCTTCATCGACCGCATGATCGCCCTGGTGGAAAGCGCCCGGCGTCAGAAAACCCCGAATGAGATCGCCCTGTCGATCCTCCTTTCAGGACTCTCGATTATTTTCCTCCTGGCCGTTGTAACGCTGCCTGCATTTTTCGGTTACAGCCTGAAGGCATCCGGTTTGCCGGCTTCCGGAAACCTGAGTCTCCCCGTACTCATCGCCCTCCTGGTTTGCCTGATCCCGACCACGATCGGGGGGCTTTTAAGCGCCATCGGGATCAGCGGTATCGACCGGCTTTTCCAGCGGAATGTGATTGCCACCAGCGGGAAAGCGATCGAGGCCGCCGGCGATGTGGATGTGTTGCTGCTGGACAAAACCGGGACGATCACCCTGGGAAACAGGATGGCGACCAACTTCATCCCGGCCGACGGGGTATCGGATATGGAACTGGCCGAGGCGGCCCAGCTTTCTTCACTGTCGGATGAGACCCCCGAAGGCAGATCCATTGTCGTGCTGGCAAAAGAAAGATTCGGGTTGAGGGCAAAAGAGATCCATCCGAAGGATGCCGTTTTCATTCCTTTTTCAGCACAATCGAGGATCAGCGGGATCGATATCCGGATGGAGAACGGGTCGGTAAGGAGGATCCGCAAAGGCGCATCCGACATTATCCGCACGTTCATCCAGAAGAACAATGGCTACTTTCCCAAGAAAGTTGAGGATATGGTGGAAGAACTGGCCGGTAAAGGCGCCACCCCGCTGGTGGTGGCGGAAAACGAAAAAGTGCTCGGCGTCATCCATCTGAAGGACGTCGTGAAAGGAGGGATCCGTCAACGATTCATGCAATTGAGAAAAATGGGGATCCGCACCGTGATGATCACCGGCGATAACCCGCTGACCGCCGCTGCGATCGCGGCAGAGGCGGGCGTGGATGAATTCCTGGCGGAAGCCCGTCCGGAAGACAAGCTGGTCAAGATCCGCCAGGAGCAGGCCAACGGTCACCTGGTAGGGATGATCGGCGACGGCACCAACGACGCCCCGGCGCTGGCACAGGCCGACGTGGGCATTGCCATGAATACCGGCACCCAGGCGGCCCGCGAGGCCGGGAACATGGTCGATCTCGACAGCAATCCCACCAAGCTGATCGAAGTGGTGGAAGTGGGGAAACAACTCCTGATGACCCGGGGCTCGCTTACCACCTTCAGCATTGCCAACGACGTATCCAAGTATTTTGCCATCATTCCTGCCATCGCAGTAACCCTTTACGGAGGAACCACGGGGCACGGACCCCTTTCCGCACTGAACATCATGCACCTGGGCAGCCCGCACAGCGCCATCCTGAGCGCCGTGATCTTCAATGCCCTGATCATCATTATGCTGATCCCGCTGGCCCTCAAAGGGGTGAAATACCGGCCGATGGCAGCCATGCCGGTGCTGGTAAGGAATCTGGTGGTCTTTGGCGTTGGCGGACTGATCGCCCCGTTCATCGGTATCAAGCTGATCGATCTATTGATCAACCTTTAAATTAACGGCCATGAAATCCCTGATCCAATCCCTGAAAATGATACTGGCCATGACCGTGATCACCGGCATTCTCTACCCGCTGTTCATAACGGGGATCGCACAAACGCTGTTCCCCTCGAAGGCCAACGGAAGCCTCATCAGGATCAACGGAACGATCCGGGGCAGCCGGCTGATCGGGCAGAAATTCGATACCACCTATTATATCTGGTCCCGTCCTTCGGCCACCGGATATGATCCCAATCCTTCGGGAGCGTCTAACCTGGCACTGACCAGTAAAGCCCTGCACGATCAGGTGGAGAAGCGAACCCTGGATTTCATGAACGGCCACGGGATCAAAAGCCCGGTCCTGGTGCCGGCGGGGATGATCTTTACTTCGGGGAGCGGACTGGATCCCGACATCACTCCGTATGCCGCGCTCCTTCAGGTGAACCGCGTGGCAAAAGCCAGGCACTGGGATGCGCCGAAAAGGAAAGAAGCCGTGCGGCTGATCGATTCCCTTACCCAAAAACCGGAATTTTTGATTTTCGGAAATACCAGGATCAATGTTTTGTTGCTAAATTTAGAGCTGGATAAACTCGATCATCCCAATGGAAGAGAACCGTCCGGATCCCGATGACCTGCTGGCCCTGATCCACGAGGAAGAAGCCAAAAGCAGGATGGGAAAGCTGAAGATCTTCTTCGGCATGTGTGCCGGGGTGGGAAAAACTTATTCCATGCTGGAATCGGCCAGGGGAGAGAAGAAAAAAGGCAAAGACATTATCGTCGGATACGTGGAAACCCACCACCGGAAGGAAACCGACAGCCTGCTTTCCGGGATGGAGATCCTGCCCCGTAAAAAATATCCCTATAAAGGCACCGTGCTGGAGGAAATGGACCTGGACTCGATCCTCTCCCGCGCCCCCGAAATTGTCCTGGTCGACGAACTGGCTCATACCAATGCACCCGGATCCCGGCATCTCAAACGGTACCAGGATGTGCAGGAGCTGTTGAACCAGGGGATCTCGGTATATACCACGGTCAACGTACAGCATATCGAGAGCAAGGCGGATACCGTGGCGCAAATAACGGGGATCACGATCCGGGAGAGCTTTCCCGATGAGATCTTCGAAAAAGCGGATGAGATCGAGCTGGTGGATATCACCACCGAGGAGCTGATCGAGCGGTTCCGGGCCGGGAAAGTCTATGCCCCGGACCAGTCGAAGGAAGCGCTGCAGAATTTCTTCCGCACCGGGAATATCACCGCCCTCCGTGAAATGGCGCTGCGCATTGTAGCCGAGCGGGTCGACCAGCAGCTCCGTCAGTACATGCAGCGGAAACGGTTGCCGGGGCCCTGGAAGTCGGGAGTCCACCTGATGGTCCTGATCGGTCCGAGTCCCTACTCCGGCCGGCTGATCCGCTGGGCCAAGACCCTTTCCTACACGATGGGGGCGAGCCTGCTGGCACTGTATGTGGAAGGACCCCGAACGCTGACGGAAGCGGAACAGGATCAGCTGAACAAGAACATCAAGCTGGCGCGCCAGCTGGGTGCCGATTACATCACGGTTTCGGGAGGGAATAAAGTGCGGGCCATCCTGAAGGTGGCGCAAAAAGAAAATATCACGCACATCATTGTCGGGAAACCGCGCCACCGGACACTGATCTCAATGCTTCGGCTCGGCAGCTTCCTCAACCGTCTGGTCCGGCACAGCGGGAATATCGACATGTATATCCTCGGTTCGGACGTTACCACGGATACCAGTTACCGGCGATATCTCCGTCCTCCCACCCTGAAGTCGGGGATCTCCCAGTACCTGCTGAGCGGATTCCTGATCGCGCTCACAGCCGCCGTTTGTTACCCGTTTGCCCGGTATATGGGCTACCAGGTGATCTCCTTCATCCTGCTGTTCGTGGTCTCGATCCTGGCCCTGTTCCTCGGGATCGGTCCGATCATCGTGGCCTCCTCCATGGCTGCCCTGATCTGGGATTTTTTCTTCATCCCGCCTTCCATGACCCTGACGGTCGCCAAGCCCGAAGATATCCTGATGCTGTCGATGTTCTTCTTCATCGCCCTGCTGAACGGGGTCCTCACCTACCGGATCCGGCGGCAGGAGCGTACGGCCAGTCACCGGGAAGAGATCTCCGACGCCTTGTATCATCTCACCCGCGAGCTTTCGGGGGCCGGGGAAATAGGGCAGGTGCTCGAAACTGCCGTAAAAGCCATCCGGAAATATTTCACCCTCGAATCGACATTTTTCATCCAGGACGGGCATCATTCCCTGACCTATGCCCCGCGGCCGGATACGCAGCTGACTTTTACGCCCAACGATTTTACGATCGCCTCCTGGACTTACCGCAACCAGAAGAAAGCCGGGAGATTCACCGATACCCTGCCTTCCACGGAATATACTTTTTATCCCCTGCCCGGAGCGCGCATCCGGCCCGGCGTGCTGGCCGTGAAACATAAAAGCCGGCTGACCGGAGAGCAGGAGATTTTCTGGGATACGTTCATCACCCAGATCGCCAGCTCCGCGGAAAGGGAGTTCCTGGACGAACTGGCGCATAAGGCGCTCCTCCTGGATGAATCCGATAAGCTCTACAAGACGCTGTTCAGCTCCATCTCCCACGAGCTGCGGATCCCGGTCACCACGATCATGGGGGCGGCCGACACGCTGCTGACCGACGACCATACACCGGAGTCGAGGAGGAAGCTGCACGAGGAGATCCTGATCGCCTCCGAGCGGCTGAACCGCCTGATCGAGAACCTGCTGAATATCTCAAGGCTGGAATCGGGCAGGATCAAGCCCAAGCTCGACTGGTGCGACGTGAACGACCTGGTATCGGGAGTGCTGGAAAATCTGCAGAAGGAAACCCTTGATTTTACTATCGAGACCGTTATTTCCCCCGACCTCCCGCTGGTCAGGCTTGACTTCGGTTTGATGGAGCAGGTGCTTCATAATCTCATTTACAATGCCACCCAGCATGCGAAAAAAGGATCGACCATCCGCATCAAGGTCTATTACGATGCCCCCGATTTCATCCTGCAGGTGATGGACCGCGGACCCGGATTCCCCAAAGAATCCCTTCCCTATATCTTTAATAAATTTTACCGGGTGGAGGGCTCCCGGTCGGTGGGCACGGGACTGGGACTCTCGATTGTCAAGGGCTTTGTGGAAGCACACAACGGAACGGTCACCGCCGAGAACCGGATCCATGGCGGGGCAAGATTCATCGTCCGGATCCCTTCCCCGAAACCGGACCTTAATGCACTAACCACCGAGCCGGCATGAACGAAAGCGCCACCATCCTGATCATCGACGACGAGGTCCAGATCCGCCGGCTGCTGGTGATCACCCTCGAAACCCAGGGTTTCTCCGTGATGGAAGCTGCCACGGCGAAGGAGGGCATCGCCCTGGCCGCCTCGAACAATCCTTCCCTGGTGCTGCTCGACCTGGGGCTTCCGGATATGGATGGCCTGGAGGTGCTTCAGCGCCTGCGGGAATTTATCAACCGGCCCGTCATCATCCTTTCGGTGCGTAAGGAAGAGGAAAGCATCATCCATGCCCTGGACCATGGCGCCAACGACTATATCACCAAGCCCTTCCGCACCGGGGAACTGATGGCCAGGATCCGGTCGGCGCTGCGCCACTCCAAAGCAGAGCCGGAAGAGGGCAAGATCGACCTTGGAGAGATCGAGATCGACCTGGGAAATCATACGGTCCGGAAAAACAGCGAACCGGTGCACCTGACTTCCACCGAGTTCAACCTGCTCTCCCTGTTTGCCAGGAATTCGGGGAAAGTGCTCACCCATCAGTATATCCTGCGGGAGATCTGGGGCCCCGGATACCAGGGCCAATCCCAGTACCTCAGAGTCTATATCGCGCAATTGAGAAAAAAGCTGGAGAACGACCCGTCGCGGCCGGTCCTGCTCGTCACGGAATCCGGAATCGGCTACCGGATGGCGGAATAAGATACCTGAAATTTATTAGCCGTTCTTGCTGATCCGGTCCAGGCGGTTCATATCCAGGATGCGTATTTTTTTCCCTTCAATCCGGATCACCTCATCATGATGGAATTTCCGAAGCGTGTGGATGACATTCTCCTTGGAGCAACCGGCGAATTCCGCCACTTCCTGCCGGGAGAGGGATAGGGTGAATGCGGAATCGAGGTAAATATTCCGGCTGAGGAACAACAGAATATCCGCGACCCGGCCGTTCACCTGCTTATGCGCCAGACTGATAAAATTGAATATGGAATTCCTGAAATTTTCCGTAATGAACTGGAGCATCTTGAGAAGGTACAGGGGATTATTCATGGCAATGCGGGTCAGGATCATGGAATCAATAAGACAGCATTCACAATCCTCAACGGCTACGACCGAGAACAGGTTAAAATCCTCATTCAGGACGTTGGCGCCTCCGAGCAGGGCCGGAGCTTTATTAAGGGACAGGATCAGGTTCTTGCTGCGGTCATCTTCATAATTGAATTTAATGATACCGCTTCTGAGAAAGACCAGGTTATGCGATTTTGCACCCTGCTTCAGGATCGTTTCCCCTTTCCTGAACCGGAGCTGAATAGTCTTATTCTGAAGTTTCTCAAACTCGGCGGAATCAATAAATTGGCAGCTGATAGTCCTGAACAGGCAATCCTCACAACTAAAATACCGGTGGTAATGCTTGGTTTGCATTCCTGACCCGGCAAAATTATAGGATTAAGGCTATTTTAAAGTGAAGTATTTCACTTTTTTCTATGAAATGCTGATCCCGATCACTCTTCCGATGCCGAAGGTGATGGCAGCAGCCCCCAGTCCGAACATCACCTGCCGCATGCCCGATTTAAGGAAGGGACGGCCGGTGATCAGGGTGATAGCGGAACCCAGGACGAACAGGGCGACGATGCTCAACCCCAGGCTGAGCAGGATTCCCTTCTCGCCCCCGGTAAAGAAAAAAGGCACTACCGGGACACTTCCGCCCACGGCAAAGAATAAAAAGGAGAACAGGGCAGCTTCCCAGGCGGGGCTGGCAGACTTCAGGAGGGGAGTCCTTTCTCCGCCGACCGGTAAAGGTCCGGTCATCTCGTGCGAGCTCTTGACTGAGATCCATTCGCCCAACGCCATGGAGAATGCCCCGGCCGTCACCCCCGCAATGCCAGCGATCAGAACTTCGCGTCCACCCACCGTTGCTCCCGCAATTCCCATCACCAGGCTCAGGATGGATACTAGTCCGTCGTTGGCCCCAAGCACACCTGCGCGCAGGGCATTTCTCCCAAGGACGTTTGGCTTTCCTTCCGTCAGGCTTTCATTTTCCGGCCTGTTCAAGACTTTCCATACATTCCGCTCCCATGCTTCATAACCAGGTATGATGTTCTCCTTTTCCTCATTATTCCCCGCAAAATTTGGGGAAATCCTTTCTTCCACAGCAATCATAACACCTGTTTAACTGAATCTCAAGTCTTTCAAATTTCCAGCCGGATTCCCGCTCCGGTTGACAGAAGGTTCAGGCAAATGTAAACGGGGAAGACAAGGGAAAAGATAGGGAAAACCCTAATTATTGCTGGGGTAAACCCTAATTCATCCGGAGATGGCCACGCCGATCAATTTTCCGATCCCGAACGTGATCGCGGCGGCGGCCAGTCCGAAAAGAACCTGCCGGATCCCGGAGCGGAAAAAGGACTTGCCGGTGATCAGGGTGATCGCGGCGCCGATAAGGAACAAAGCGGCCGTACTGATGAGGATGCTGATCAGGATCCCTCTTTCCCCATAAACGAAAAAGAACGGGAATACCGGGATGACCGCACCGGTGATGAAGAGCAGGAAAGAAGCGGAAGCCGCTTCCATCGGGGAGTATTTCGTTTCTTCCGGGTCCAGGCCAAGCTCCTCCTTTATGAGGACCGCCTTTGCATTTTCTTTGTCGGAGAACACCTTTTCGGCCAGGTCGGTGGCATCCGTCTCGCTCAATCCTTTGGCTTTATAAAGCAGGATGATCTCCTCTTTTTCTTCCTCCGGGTTGTTCTCGATCTCTTCGGTCTCGATCTCGATCTGCCGGTCATAGAGCTCTTTGGAGCTTTTTACCGAGATCCACTCTCCCAGCGCCATGGAGAAGGATCCTGCCAGCAATCCGGCCACCCCGGCGATCAGCACTTCGTGTCCTCCCCGGGTGGCCCCCGCGACTCCCATCACCAGGCTCAGGTTGGATACCAGGCCGTCGTTGGCGCCCAGCACGGCCGCCCGCAGGGCATTCCCTCCTACGCTCCGGTGGCTTCCCTCTATCTTCCTGACCTTTTCGCCGCTCAGTTGCCCGATCGATTTCAGGATATTCACGTGCCGGTCCTCGTTGCCCAGGATCGGCTGTCCTTCCGCCGATTTCTTTCTGACCACAGCCGAGGAGATGCTCTTCTCGACATCCATCAGCAGTCCGGTCACATAATTGTAGCCGAAGGTCCGTGCGATCCCCGCCAGCATGCGGGCCCGGAAGGAAGGCCGGGGAAGTGCGAACGGGGTTCCGGAGGGCAGATATTTCTCGTGCAGCTTCCGGGCGTGGGTTTCTTCGATATTTCCCATCGCGACGTAAAACTGCCGGATCTGGTCATCCTTCTCCAGCGAGGCAATCGTCCGGTAAAGGAAGGAGGTATCCGCCTCCACCTGGATCTTCTTCCGGAAGGTCTTCTGTTCCATTCCCCAAAGCCTTATTGTAAAGGTGTTACCACCTCCAGGAGCTCCGGCAGGTCCATCCCGATCTTCTTCAGGTGCTCGACCTTCGGCACGCCGTTCTTCGTCCAGCCGCGACGCTCATATACGGCGTCGAGGAGCTTTTCATACTGGTCTTCCCTGTATTTCCGGAGAACCGCCATTTTTTCCCCGGTCGTCTTTCCCGCAGGGTCAAATCCGGCTTTCTCGACCAGCTGCTTGTCGTAACGATCTGCCCGGGATTCATATTCTTCTTGGGTGACCGGGCCGCAGGCGCGGTAGGGCTGGGCGTCGTGCTTGCGCAGTCCGTACCCTCTCCGGATATTGAAGATCCGCTGGAAATTATACACGCGTTCCGATTGGTGGACCAGCTCTTTTTTATCCACATTCGAGCCGGTGACTGCATTGAAGATCGTCACGTAATTGTCCACGTGCTCCGGTACCTTTGCCGGCTCATCCGTCTGGGGGTTGTTTTCCGGCTCCACGTCGTTCCAGGGCAGCTTGCAGAAACCGGCCAGCCCGAACCACGTCCGGAACATCGGGAAGTAGTGCAATGCCTCCGCCTTTTTCTCAAAGGTGGGGATCTGGTTGTTGACCATATCCATGAAGATCAGCCACGCCTCGTCGTGCTGAGGCCCCTTGTTGGTCATGGCATAGCCTCCCTGCTGGGCCAGCGATTCCTTGGAGACGTACTGGGAGTATTCCAGTCCCTTGTTCTCCATGCCGATATCCTGCAGGAACCCGGCATCGCCCCAGCCGTTTTCCGCAAAGATCTTTTTCATCTTTCGTACGCCCTGTCCGGCGGTCAGTCCGAACCCTTCGCCGCGGGAAACCCGGTGCAGCAGCTCCATCGCGGCATCGGCATTCCCGAAGTTGAGCTTCAGTCCGCCGGTGCGCTCTTCATTAAGTATGCCGTTCTCAAAGCATTCCATCACGAACCCCAGGATGGTTCCCCAGGTGATGGTGCAAATGCCGTAGGTGTCGCAATAGAAATTCGCTTCAATGGTAAAATCGGGATTGAAAATGCCTGCGATGGAACCCAGGGAAGAGGTCGTTTCATATTCGGGTCCGTCCACGATGACCTTATCTCCCTTATAGGGCCCGGACCGCAATTCGTAATTATCCACGCCTTTGGCGCATGCCATGTTGCATCCCACCCAGCAGCCGTCGGGGACGCCCTGTGTGAAATAGGATTTCCAGACATCGCCGCGGATCTTGTATGCGTCGGGGTGACTGCCGAATTTGAAATTATGGACCGGCAGCAGGTCATAGTCGTTCATGATATGGGTCAGGTGAGCGGTGCCCTTGGAGCGCATTTCGCACTGCTTGTCATCGAGCTCGCGCATCTCCCGGTTGAATCTCCTTCCGCGTTCCTGGATGGCCTCGAGGTTCACCACGTTGTTCCGGTTCCCGCCGATGCTCTTCACATGGGCCACCATGGCCTTGATCTTTTTATCCCGGAGGACCGTCCCGATGCCTCCGCGCCCGGCCTGCTTCAGCCGCACTTTCTTGCGCTTGATGTCATAGAAGCTGAAGTTCAGCATGCCGATCAGCGAGTGCTCGGCTGCGGTTCCGGCGGAAACGACCGAGACGTTGTATTTGTCTTTTTCGTTATCGGCCTTTGCCAGCATGTCGTGAAGCTCTTCGGCCAGGACATGGCTGTCGGAGGGAAGGTCGCCGGCTTCATAGATCTCGATGATCTC
>DATJQF010000061.1:0-7997 GCA_035505995.1 Bacteroidales bacterium | reverse complement strand
GGAACAGCTCGATGGCCCGCTCCTGGGCCACCTTATTATGACCGACGATGTTATCGTCCACGATGAACATCCATTTCTGGGGGATCTCCTTCATTTCCTCGATCACCTCATCGATCGGACGGAAACGGTACTTGGACCCGTTAAAGGCCGTTACCGAACAATATTCACAATTCATCGGGCACCCCCGGTTTGTCTGGATCCCGGCAAAATAATAACCCGGGAAGAAAAGATCCCTCCTGGGTTTCGGGGAATGGACCAGGCTGGTATATTCACCCCGGTAGAATTGCTGCATCCTGCCGTTCCCGAAATCCTCGACCGCCTTGCCCCAGATCCCTTCCGCTTCCCCTATTACCACGCAGTCCATATACCGGGCTGCTTCTTCCGGGCACATGGAGGCATGGATGCCACCCATCACTGTTTTAATACCTTTTTCGCGGTATATCTTTGCCAGCTCGTAAACCCGGTTAGCGGTGTTGGTCATGGCAGTGAAACCTACCAGGTCAGCCTCGTAATACCGGAAACTGCTGACATTCTCGTCCATGATCTTGATCTTCCATCCCGGCGGGGTCAGCGCTGCAATAATGCCCAGGTTCAGGGGCTGATACCTGAGGCTGAGCTGCCTGCTGTACCCGATGCTTTTCTTGTCGACCGGGTTGATCAACAAAAGGGTCTTTTTCTCCATTTAATATATTCTGACTGCAAAGTAAATAAAAAAATAATTAGAAACAAGCATATGAAACGCATGGGAATATTAGAATGTAGTGATCAAAAAATAGTTAATTTTGATAAAAATACACGATGGCATTATTCTCCGTCCCCCGGATCCGGATCTCCGGAATGGCCGCCTGCGTTCCTTCCCAGGTGGTGAGCAATGCCGACTATAAATGGGTCTCCGCCAAAGAGCGCGAGCAGCTGATCAAAACCGTGGGAGTGGAAACCAAGCGGATCGCCCCCGACGGGACCACCACTTCCGACCTCTGCGTGAAAGCGGCGGAAAAGCTCCTGGAAGAGCTGGGATGGAACCGCGAAGAGATCCAGCTCATCGTTTTTGTAAGCCAGGCCAGGGATTACCTGATCCCCGCGACCGCCGGCATCATCCAGGACCGCCTTCATCTGCCGAAAACGACGATGGCCTTCGATATCAGCCTCGGGTGCTCGGGTTTCGTCTACGGGCTTTCGGTGGCAGGCAGCCTGCTGAATGCCACCGGCATACGCAAGGGACTCCTGATGGCGGGCGATATCGGGCATATCAATGCCTCCTACCGCGATAAAAGCACCTATCCGCTGTTCGGCGACGCCGGGACCGTGACAGCGCTCGAAGTAGCCGAGAGCTCGCCCGTGATGCAATTCAATCTGCAGGGTGACGGCTCCGGGTACCGGGCGATCATGATCCCCGACGGGGGATTCCGGAACCTGATCGACCGCTCCTCCTTCGATTATAAAAAATACGGCGAGGGGATCCGGCGACACCGGCTGCATGTCTCGCTCGACGGGATCGAAGTATTCAATTTTTCCCTCCGGGAAGTGGTCCCGAATCTGAAGGCGCTCCTGAAATTTGCCGGACGGGAGCTGAATGAGTTTGATTATGTCGTCTTCCATCAGGCCAACCGGCTCATCAACGAAACACTGCGGAAAATGCTGAAGCTGGAGCCGGAAAAAGTTCCCTACTCGATCCGGAAGTACGGCAATACCAGCTCCGGTTCCATCCCGCTCACGATGGTTTCCGAGTTAGGGAACCAAATGCGGACCGGAAAGGTCAAACTCTTACTGGCCGGTTTCGGGATCGGGCTGTCGTGGGGGTCGGTTATCCTGGAGACGGACAGCATCCTCTGCCCGGAGGTGATGGATTATTAGTTTAGGGGTTTAGGGGTTTATGAGTTTAAGGGTTTAAGGGTTTAGGGGTTTCGGGATAATTTTATGGCGTTATCAATTTTCGTTTTTCGCTATTTACTATATACTATTCACAATACACTTTCCGCTCACTATTCCTAACTTTACATTCTTCTAAATCCTCCTGAATGGAAATTTTCAACCTCACCGGCAAAACCATCCTGGTTACCGGAGCGTCATCCGGAATAGGTAGCCGGTGTGCGGTGGCAGTAGCCGCCGGGGGCGGCCGGGTTTTTGCAACGGGCAGGGACCGGCAGCGGCTCGACCGGGTTTTCGGGGAGCTGAAGGGCGAGGGCCATGACAGGATGATCGCCGACCTGACCCGGCCTGAACAGGTGGAGGAACTTGTTGCCGGTCTCCCGGAACTGAACGGGGTGGTCTATTCGCTGGGTATTACCGATGTCATCCCGGCCCAGTTCGTTTCCGAACAGGATATCGACCGTAATTTTTCCGTCGGGTTCGGGGCATCCGTTCTCCTGACGGCGACGTTGCTCAGAAAAAAGAAGCTGGTGAAAAATAACTGCTCGCTGGTCTTTATCTCCTCGCTGGCGACCAAATATCCGTTTTACGGAGGGGGATTGTACAGTGCGGCAAAAGCCGCCCTGGAAACCTACGCGAAAACTCTGGCCCTGGAGCTTCTTCCCAAACGGATCCGGGTGAACTGCGTGTCGCCCGCCTTTGTGAAAGGGCCCATGATGGAAGAGACCGAAGGAAAGATCTCAAAGGAAGCCATGGAGAAATTCCTGGCCCGCCAGCCCCTGGGCCTGGGCGAACCGGAGGATGTGGCAAACGCAGTCGTTTTCCTCCTGTCGGACGGGGCAAAATGGATCACCGGCGCAAATCTTCCGCTGGGAGGAGCATGATATGGCAGTTGACAGTATTAATTCGTAATCCGTAATCCGTAATCCCTAATCCCTAATCCCTAATTATGTATTCAGTTGTAGTACCGGTATATAACAGCGAGCCTTCCCTGAAAGAGCTTTTCGACGGCATCCTGCAGGTTTTCGGGGAGCTGAAAGAAGATTTTGAAGTGATCTTCGTGGACGACGGCAGCCGGGACGGCAGCTGGAAGGTATTGCAGGGATTGAAAAAGGAGCACCCGGATCAGGTCACGGCGGTTTCCCTGGCAAAGAACTTCGGTCAGCATAACGCCACCCTGTGCGGCTTCTCGCTGGCCAAAGGCGATTGCGTGATCTCCATCGACGATGACCTCCAGGTGCCTCCCGCCGAGATCCGGAAGCTGATCCAGTGCCGGAACGAGACGGATGCAGAGATCGTTTACGGCGTGTATGGCCCGGGAAAGCAGCATTCGGCGATCCGCAATGCGGGCAGCCGGCTGACCAAAAAGACGTCGGTGCTGATGACCAACGGACCGGGGGAAGGTTCTTCCTTCCGGCTGATCCGCACCGACCTCGTGAAAAAGATCCTCAACCACCACCAGAACTTTATTTACATCGACGAGATCATCCTCTGGTATACCGATTCGATCGCCTTCGAAAATGTAGAGCACCATAAGCGGAAATACCGCCAATCCGGCTACACCCTCACCAAGCTGGTAAAGCTTGCGGGCAATATCCTCCTCTATTATTCCACGCTTCCGCTGAAGGTCCTGGTGTACGGGGGGTTCATCACCTCGTTCATTTTCAGCCTGATCGGGGTCTGGTTCATCGTCAAGAAGCTGTTCTTTAATGTCCCGCTGGGTTATACTTCGCTGATCGTGGCGATCGTTTTCTCCACCGGGATCATCCTGTTCAGCCTGGGGGTGATCGGGGAATATTTAAGCCGGATCTACCAGATCCAGAATAAAAAGCCTCCGTATTCAATCCGGGTGATCCTTTAAAAAGAGAGCAGGCAGCCATGTACTTCGCCAAATACGGGATCATCTTTCACCTGCTGAAGGAAAGCGACCTCGAGATGGTCCGCCAGTGGAGGAATGCGCCCCATATCGTCGAGCATATGGAATACCGCGAGCATATCACCCCCGAGATGCAGAAAAAATGGTTCGAGTCGATAAATAATGTCCATCATCTTTACTGCGTCGTGGAATATAATCACGAGAAGATCGGCCTTACCAATGCGAAGAACCTGGATTTTGATTCCTGGACGGGCGAAGCCGGGATCTTCCTGTACGATAAGAAATACTACCGGACGCCGGTCACGGCGATCATGGCCATCCTGGGAGGAGAGATATTTTTCCATCTTTTAAATTGGAAAGCAGGGTTTGCTCATGTGCTGAAGGAGAACCGGGTGCAGAAAGTATTCATGCAGATGCTGGGATACAGGATCTGCCCGGGACAGGAGGACAAGATCAATCAAAAGTTCGTGATCACAAGGGAATCCTATCACAGGAAAAGGGGAGTCCTGCTGAAATTGCTCTCGGTCGTGGTCAATACCAAAGAGAAAGGCAAGCTGGTGATCGAGCCCGGCGAACTGAACGATGAACGCATCCGGTTCTGGGAAGAGAAAATGCTCAAAGGGAATCCGGACCTGGTTGTGGAAGATACCCCCGAAGGCAGGATCTATTACTACTGATCCTTTTTCTTTTTCATCCTGAAGTAGAACTTCGCCAGCTTCGGCAGCCGCTCCGAGAACCAGTTATACCAGGAGAACGGCAGCTTTGAGCCCAGGTACATCAGCCGGAATAACAGGAACCCGTAGGCTGAAAATACGGCACGATGCAGCAGGATGGCCGGGTAGAACGACCGGTACTGCCGCTCATACTCCATCTTCTCCGCCAGCTTCCCCACGGTGAAATCGAGGGCGCGGATCTGCTTCGGGGTCAGCTCGGTCTTCCAGAGGTTGATCTTGTCGGTGCTGATGGGCTCGGTGAGGCTCTTGTGATATTTCATCATCAGCTCCTCCGGGACATATTTCGGGGCTTCGGAGCTCTTCCGGTAAAAGTCCAGCACTTCCTGGTGGAAGGGAAGCTCCAGGTATTCGCAGAGCTTTTTCACATGTTCCTCCGGTTTGCTCACCAATTCCTCGTACCGGATGATATAAAAGCGGTCGGGGTATTTCTTCTTCATCTTCAGGAAGAGCCGGATCACGTATTTCCAGCGGTAGGCCAGCAGGAACGTATTCAGCGCCTCGAACTCGAATTTCCGCATCGAAACGAAGTTATCCCGGTAATCCCTCACGATGCAAAGGAACCTGGATCCGGGGAAAAGCTCCAGCAGCTTCTGCGGGTAGATCGAATAGATCGGGTTCTTGTCGCCGATCCACCGGATCTCCTCCTTGTCGAACAGCGATCCGGAGTGGTAATTCACCAGCTTGTAGAAATCCATCGGGGAGAGACCCCCCGGGAAGGCTTCCAGCGAATGCAGAAAAGCCTCCTCGTCCATCTTCATGTAATCGAAATAACGCCGGTTAAAAACCTTCTTCGTTCTGAGTTCTTCAAATAATACTCCTGCCTCTTCTTTCCTGATTCTTCCTTCCTTTCTGTATCTTGCATAGAGATAAAAGAAAAACGGATACTCGATCGGGATCTTCACATTGGGGTGCGCATCGAACAGCGTCCGCAGCAGGGTGGTGCCGGACCGGGGTCTTCCCAGTACGAAGAATATCGGGATCTCGGTTATGGGTTTGTCCGCCATCTTTTGATTCGGTTTTTAAAATTTTTCAGAAAATAAAAATCGCTTTTCCGGAACCGCACCAGCTCGTAGAGCGACATTTTCGTCCGCCGCAGGTAAACGGTCAGGAAGATGATCGTGCCGACCGCGTAGCTTGCATTGGTGGACCACACGGCTCCCATGGCCCCGTGGCCCGGGATCCAGATCAGGTTCAGGATCACGTTGAGGATCAGGGCCGGGATGAAGGTGAAGATCGCGATCTGCGGCTTGCCCATTCCGGCCAGCCGGCTGTTCAGGATACGGAAGACCACCAGCAGCAGCACGCCGGGGAGGATCATCTGGATGAGGGGAACGCTTCCGGTGAAATCCTTTCCGAAAACCAGGGGGATCAGCGGAGGAGCGAGAAAATATATGACAATGCAACCGGCGAGCCCGATCAGGAAAGAGACCCGGGCGATCGAAGCGACGGTGCGGTGCGCCAGGTTCTCATCCGGCTCGGCCGCGCTGCGTGTCAGCACGATCGCTTCGATGGCATAGGGGATGTGCCAGAGCTGCTCGGCGATCTGGGTGGCCAGGGAATAGATCCCGATCTGGGTCAGGGTCGACAGCCGCTTGAGCAGGAGGATGTCCACCCGGTAGTTCAGTTGCATCACAAACACGGAAAGCGCGAACACGACTCCCAGCTTTACCATGCTTTTCATGATCTTCTCGTGGTATTTCCAGGTGATGCGGTATGATTTCCGGATCACATAGAACACGTAGAAGAACATCACCAGGTTCCCGAGGAAGAGGGCCAGGAAAGCCCCCACCACCGACAGCTTCAGGATCCAGACAAAGACCACGATAAAGACCAGGTTCATCAGCGTCGGACCGGCATTCAGGATGTTCGCCCGGAGGATCTCCTGCTTGCCCAGGAAAACGCCGCCGGCAAATATGTTGCACAGCACGAGCGGGATGGTGAACATGATCAGGATGATGATCCTCGGATCGGAAGTCCGGGATTCGGAAAAGAGATAGACCAGCCCGCTGATCAGGATGGTCAGGAAGCTCGTCAGGATGAGCAGGATCACCATGGCCGACACGATGTTGTCCTCCAGGATTTTTCCCGAGCTGATATGGTACATGGTGGAGCGCCGGATCCCTAGCTGGGTAAGGCTGATGACGATAAGCGGGACCACCAGGGTGGACGAATAGATCCCGAACCCGGCCGCCCCCAGGATCCGCGACAGCAGCACTCCGATCAGCAGGTTGCTGACGGTGACCGTGATATTGCTTCCGAAAACGCTGAGGATATCCCTGAAATAGCTTCGTTTGGCCAAGGCGGGGAGGGGTTGGATAAATTATTCTAACTTAGTAGGCAAATATAAAGAAATAGTGATGAAGGCGGGATGAATGTCATGACGAATGTCGCCATTTCACTATTTCGCCATTTCTCTGTTTATGAAAAAGATTCCCTTCAATAAGCCGCACTACCCCTTCCGCGGATTCCTGGCTATTTTCAATGCGGCCATCCGCGGAACGATCTCCGGGAACGGATACTATACGCAGGAATGCCAGGCCTTCTTCGAAAAACGCTACGGCTTCAAAAAGGCCCTGCTCACCACTTCCTGTTCCGATGCGCTGGAAATGGCGGCCCTGCTGGCGGATATCAAACCCGGCGACGAGGTGATCCTCCCGTCGTTCACATTTGTCTCCACCGCCAATGCCTTCGTGCTCCGCGGCGCCAGGCTCCGCTTTGCCGATACATTAAAAGATATTCCCAACATCGATCCGGACGAAATTGAGAAGCTGATCACGCCTGCCACCAAAGCCATTGCCGTGGTCCATTACAGCGGCATTGCCTGCGACATGGACCGGATCATGGATATTGCGAAAAAGCATAACCTTTTTGTGATCGAGGATGCGGCGCATGCCATCGACTCTTTTTACAAAGGAAAGCCGCTCGGATCCATCGGCCATTTCGGGACCTTTTCCTTTCACGAGACAAAGAATATTTTCTGCGGGGAAGGAGGGATGCTGACGATCAATGATGACCGCTTTGTCAAGCGTGCCGAGATCCTGTGGGAGAAGGGGACGAACCGCGCGGCCTTTCACCGGAAGGAAGTGGACCACTATAACTGGGTGGATGCAGGTTCCTCCTTCCTGCCCTCGGATGCACTGGCCGCCTTCCTTTGGGTTCAGTTAAAGGACCTGGAAAAGATCCAGCGCCGCCGCATCCGCGTCTGGTCTGAATATTTCCGCCGGCTTCAGCCGGTGGGTGCAGCCCAAAAAATAACCGTTCCCATACTGCCCGACTTCGCCACCCACAACGGCAACCTCTTCTTCATTCTCATGCCCTCCCGCGAGGAACGCGATAAAATGCTGGAATATCTCAAATCCCATGGGATCCAGGCGGTGTTCCATTACCTGCCGCTGCACTCCAGCCCGTACTTCAAAAACCTCCACGATGGCCGTCCCCTTCCCAACACCGACCGGTTTGCCGGGTGTATTGTTAGGTTGCCGTTTTATTATGGACTGAAACCGGGCCAGATAAAAAGG
>DATJQF010000060.1:0-9350 GCA_035505995.1 Bacteroidales bacterium | reverse complement strand
CGGTGATGATCTGTTTTATCAGTATACTCAGTGTTCAAAAAAAATCCGGTAAAGTTCCTGCCTCTTCTTTCGCAACTCTGAACTCTCTGATGATCTCCTGCAGGATCTCCGCCGCCGGCTTTATTTCCTCTACCAGCGCCGATGCCTGCCCGATCTCAAGTTCCCCTTCCTCCAGGTTTCCTTCGAACATCCCTTTTTTGGCCCGCCCTCTGCCCAGCAACTCCCTCAGCTTCTCCACCGGCGCTCCGGATTCTTCCATGGCCCGGACCTGGTCGAAGAATTTATTCTTCAGGATCCGCACCGGGATGATCTGCTTCATGGTAAGGATGGTGTCGCCGTCCCTGGCTTCCAGGATCCGCTGCTTGAAGGAAGGATGGGCCGAAGATTCGACCGAGGCGGCAAACCGGGTGCCCACCTGCACCCCCTCCGCTCCCAGGATCATGGCTGCCAGCATCGCTTTCCCCGAGACGATCCCCCCGGCTGCCATCAGCGGAAGTGAGGTCGCCTTTCGGATCAGGGGAATGAGGGTCAGGGTGGTCGTTTCTTCCTTTCCGTCGTGGCCGCCAGCCTCAAAGCCTTCCGCCACCACGGCATCCACACCCGCTTCCTCGCATTTTTGGGCCGACCTCACGTTGGCGATCACATGCACGACCGTGATGCCATGGTCTTTCAGCATGGGGGTCCATTTTGCGGGATTTCCCGCGGAGGTGAAGACGATTTTTATCTTTTCGCGGATGATGATATTGAAAAGCTGGTCAACGTCGGGATAGATCAGGGGGACATTCACCCCGAAAGGCTGGTCGGTGGCAAGCCTGCATTTCCGGATATGCTCTTCCAGGATGTCCGGGTACATCGAGCCGGAACCCAGCAAACCCAGTCCGCCGGCATTGCTGACGGCCGAAGCCAGTTTCCACCCCGAAACCCAGATCATCCCCGCCTGAATAACAGGATACTTTATTCCAAAAAGAGCGGTAATCCTGTTGTCCATGGGCTGGTTGCTTTTGGCTTAAATTACAGGGCACCCGGATAACGCCGATGCAACGGATTTACGCGGATCCCGGATCCCGTATCGCGCTACGCTTCCGTCTTCTTGTACACGATCGCCACCAGCGTTTTGTCGTCGCCCCCCATGTTCACGCTGAGACCGTAAGGACGGTCGGGAGGAATGCTGATCTGCGCGGCGCCGGCTTTGCCGGTGAACTGTTCCCAGATCGTCGCGGCCTGGTGCACGCCGGTCGCCCCGGTGGGATGGCCCCAGCCGATCAGTCCCCCGGTGGTATTGATGGGGATCTTCCCGCTGTGCGCGGTATTGCCTTCCAGGATGAAATCGGCGCCTTTGCCTTTTTCCGCAAAGCCGATCGCTTCCATCGCCATCACGGCGGCTATGGTGAAGCAGTCGTGGATCTCGGCGGTAGCCAGCTGGTCTTTCGTGATCCCGGCGGATTCCAGGGCTTCCTTCACGACGAAGCGGGTAGTCGCCAGTTCGGCCGGGTCCTTGGCATGCTCGGTGATGTTGTCTTCGATCTGCGCCCATCCGACGATCTCCACGGCATCGGCTTTGGTCATCTTGATCCGCTTCAGTCCTTTTTCGGAAACCACCGCGATGGCGGAGGCGCCGTCGGAGACTTTTGAGCAGTCGAACACATTCAGGTTGTCTACGAACGATTTCCCGTTGGGTTCCATCAGGGCCAGCTTCTCCAGGTCCTGGGTGGTGTTATGGTATTCCTGCGCGGTGGGCGTCAGCCGGGCATTTTCGATGGCATTCCGGTACCAGCGGGCGAAAGCCTGGCGGGTCTTGTCGCGGCCGTATTTTTCGAAATACACCCCGGCGCGGTCGCTGAACTGCCCCGGGAAGAAATAAGCATGCCCGTTCTTCCTCTCCTTGAACCACCCGGCCCCGGCCAGGATATCGGCCCCATAAATGGCCTTTACGGTATTCTGCACTTCCACCCCGATCACCAGGACCACTTCGGCCGTTTCGGCCAGCACGCTCCGGATGCCGGTGATCAGCGCCAGTCCGCCTGTCCCGCAGGCGCCTTCCACCCGCACCGCCGGCTTTCCTTTCAGCCCCTCATCCACATAAGGGAAGAAAGCCGCCAGGTTGGCCTGCTTGTTGAACCGGGAGGCCATGAAATTCCCGATCACGCATTCGTCCACATTCCGGGCTCCCCCGATCATCTTCAGGGTACCCTGGCCCGCCTCGCGGATATATTCTTCCAGCCCGGGACGCTCTTTCTTGGGATTGAACTCCTTCCGGCCGGTTCCCATGGAAATGGTGTTGTAACCGGCTACCAGATATACTTTACGTCTTAACTTTTTCATGGTCTTTCGAATTTAAGCAAGGTAATCGTTGATGGGTCCGTAGGCATGGTAAAAACCGGTCAGGAGCACGGTATTGACATCCTTATCGCTCAGCGCGACGCCGCTGCTCACCAGGAACTTTCCGATCTCTTTCGAGCGCGCCGCATAGCTTCTTGCCAACTCCGCACCCGTTGAATTTATTGTTTTCAGTCCGCTGAAATATTTCTTCAGGACCTCTTCCTTGGCGGGATCTCCGACCACCGATTTCCAGGGTTTCATCTCGGGCGCTGCACCCAGTTTCTCCTGGACGCTTTTCTGGAGATCAGCCATGGGCTTGTACGTTTTGGAATCCAGGTCAAAAACCGCCACCGGCCGGCTTTTTTCATACTTCAGGAACCCGTCCTTCTGGGAACCGTCGGAAAACTGGCCGCCATAAATATTCAGGGCAAGCATTTTATCCAGGAGCGGGCTGTGAAGGTCCTCGTTTTTCAGGTACGGGTTCATCACCGACATGATATAGCTGCATACATCGATCCCTACATAATCGATGAGCTGGAAGATCCCCATCGGGCGGATGAGCCAGTCCTGGCTGATGTGGTTGATCGTATAGACCGCCTCCGTGTAGGTCATCTTCTCCTTCAGCTTATCCACTTCACCGGCTGCATACAGGATATCCCGCATGAAATGCCCGTTGCCGATGAACCCGGCAAAGTCGTTGGCCGGTACCACCACCTTGCGGAGGCTCTTGGCATACTGCAACGCGAACGCCTCCACTTCCGGCAGGGTGTGTTTCGACTTGATCACCTCCACCAGCTTCTGGATGGCCGGGGGATTGTAAAAATGGAACCCGATGATCCGTCCCTCCAGTCCGGCTTTTTCGTCCAGCTCGGTGATGGGGATCGAGGAGGTATTGGTGAAGAACCATGGGGTATTCGGATTCTTTTCCCGGATCGTGGACAGGATCTTCACTTTCAGCGCCGGGTCTTCCTTGATCGCCTCGAAAACCATCGTGGATTCAAAGGCGCATTCCAGTCTCGTGCAAGGGCGCACCAGGCTGAGCACGTCGGTCACGTACTGGTCGACGATGTCGTAGTTCTCGATCAGGTCGGGACGGTCGGCATAGAAGCTCCGGAGGGATACGGTTTTTTTCTCCGCCGCTTTCACCACCTGGGCTTTCAGGTATTTCATCACGCCGGCAAGGGCTTCCTGGGAAACATCCATGGCATTCAGCGCGAAGGATTTTTTCCGGTTCTCCGGCCTGAGGCTGAGGTCGGCCATCTCGAGCGCCGTGAGCAGCAGGATGCCGCTCCCCATTTTGCCGGCCGCGCCGAGGATGGTGACGTTTTGAAGTCTTTCTTCGTAGGTCATAGGGATATTAATTGATGATGATTAGGGTCATTAGGGTCATTAAGGTAATTAGGGTTATTAAGGTCATTAGGGTAATTAGGGTTATTAAGGGTTATTATGGGGGACTTTTCGGTTTTCTCTTGTCACTCTTTTTACCAATTCGGTTTCCTCTTCTCCAGGAACGCTTTCATCCCTTCTTTCGTGGATGGATAGTCGAAAAGTTTGCCGAACGCTTCCGATTCCAGCTTGCAGGCGGATTTGAAATCCTTTTCCATCCCTTTCCGGATGATCTCCTTGGCTTTGTTGACGGCCGGGGAGCCGTTGGCGGCGATCTTTTTAGCCATTTTCATCACCTCTTCCATCAGCTGGGCGTCTTCCACCACCTTCTGCACCAGTCCCATTTTGAACGCATCCTCGGCCGTGATCATATCCGCGGTCAGGATCAGGTACAGCGCACTCCCGATCCCGATCAGGCGGGAAAGGCGTTGCGTGCCGGCATACCCGGGGATAAGGCCCAGCGTTACTTCCGGCTGTCCGAATTTTGCGCTTTTCGCGGCGATCCTGAAATCACAGGCCAACGCGAGTTCCAGTCCGCCCCCGAGGGCGTACCCGTTCACCGCGGCAATCACCGGAACCGCAAATTTTTCCAGCCTCTCAAATGTCGTCTTGCCCATTTTAGCAAAACAATATGCCTGGTGTTCCGTCATCTCAGCCATTTCCGAGATATCCGCTCCGGCCACGAATCCTTTTCCTTCCCCGGTGATCACGATCACTTTAAGGTCGCGTTGCTTGCTCAGGTCGTTCAGGGCGTCGTTCAGGACGGCGAATACATCCGAGTTGAGCGCGTTCAGCACTTCCGGCCGGAAGATCGTGATCTGGGCAATCCCCTCGTTATAATTCACTTTCAGGATTTTGTAATCCACAGGTTCCATAGGGTCTGGTGTTTAATGGTACAATACTGAAATTTTAATGCTAATTTAGTATATGTTGGCTTACCCTCCTCCCGGTCAGTAAAATTTAAGCAGGCTTTCGAACTGTGCCTGCGTGATCGGGCTGCAGTAACCGGAATAGTTCAGCAGGGGCTTTTCGGGATCCGGCAACGGGACCCATTTCCCGTTTTCCTTGGTAAGGAAGACCAGGTTCCAGTCGTACCCGTCCAGCACCGGGATCACGCCCCGGACATTGACCAGGGAATCCTTTTCCCAGCGGGTCAGGCGGAAGGTCTTATCTTTCATTCCGTTCACGATCGCCGTGCCGTGGCAATCCTTGCAAACCCTTCCGGCTTTCTTCACCGAATGTGAAAAATCCTTGGCAAACGTGATCATGGTTTTGTTCTGGTAAACGTAGGTCAGCAGGTTCGCCAGGGTGACCTTCCCGTTATGGTTCACCAGGAAAGCCATGTTGTGGAGCGGGATCTGGGCATCCTTCCCTCCCGAATAGCGGGTCTCGATGTGGCAATTCATGCAGGTGGTTCCTTCGATCCCGTGGCAGGCGATGCAATCGAGCTTATCGCCGTGGACGGTATGGCTTTCCGACGGGGTGAGGGTCACATGGCATTTCCGGCAGCTCACGTCGAAGAATCCGGGTTCCAGGTAGGTGTTGTGCTCGGTGCCGTCCCCGTGGATCTCGCGCGAGGTGTGACAGTCGTTGCACTTCATTCCCCGGCTGAAATGAACATCCGGGTTGTCCCTGGCCATATCTCCGTGGCATCTCCTGCAGGCGGCATACAAGACGGCGGTATCCAGCGTATACGCTTTCTGGTTGCCGGATTCCTTCACATGGCAGGCATCGCAGGTGTATGCGTGGCAGCGCGCCCGCTGGCATCCCATCTCCCCGGCCGGCATTCCGGTAAGCCGCTCCAGCCCGCCCTGCTCTTTGGAATAGATGTAGCTCAGTCCCTTGTTGGTGTAATGGAGACTGTTTTTGTAGAAATTCTCCTGCCCCGATGGTTTTTCATCCTCCGGGGAGATCACCGAATAACTGACCAATGCCAGGCAGGTGACAATGCCCAGGGCAACAAAAACTAAAGGTTTCATGGATGGGTGGATAAGTAGGCCTCCTAAGGTACAAGGTTTGCCCGAGACCTGCAAAATTTTTTCAATCAAATCCACCCCCCGGGGAACCGGCAGTGAAGGGTTTATTTCATCTTTTTGAACCACAGGTACCAGACCGGGGAATAAAGAGCCGGGTCATTCCTGTCCGCCAGTTTCTGCGCATCCTGCTGGGTTTGCGGACTGTGGATCAGCACATCCTCGCCGGGTTTCCAGTCGGCGGGCGTCAGCACATTCCTGCTTGCCGACAATTGCAGGGCGATCAGGGTCCTTTTGATCTCGTCCATATTCCTCCCGATGGCAATCGGGTAAAAGAAAATGGCCTGGATGTGATCGTCCGGATCCACGATGAATACGCCCCTGACGTCTTTCGTGGTATTGGCCACGGGGTGGATCATCCCGTATTTTTTCGAGATCTCCATCGATTTATCGGAAATAAATGGAAAATCAATCTTCACGGGCGGCCGGTCCTTGTACCGGAACGACTCCATCGATTTGATCCATTCCAGGTGGCTGCTGATGCCGTCGGTGGAGACGATAAACACTTTGGTATTCAGTTTCTCCAGCTCGGGCTGCATCTCGGCAAGCTCAATGATCTCGGAAGTGCATACCGGGGTAAAATCGGAAGGGTGACTGTACAGGATCTTCCATTTTCCGAAATAATCATCCGGGAAATGCACCGTTCCCTTGGTGGATTCCGCCACAAAGGCGGGAGCGGTCTCTCCTATCAGCGGGATCCGGATGGTCTGCACATCCTGGGAAAATAACGAGAGAACAGTAGATAGTAAAAGAGCTAAACTTAGGGCTAGAGTTTTCATAGGATTGTTATTTTGATTTAGATTAATTTAATACAAAAGTAAAATATTTCTTCCGGGTCTTGTATTTTTTTTAAAATTTTATCATTTCCCGGGGGTTCGGCGATTTTTTACGGGTCCCGGAATATGTTGCCCAACTCTTCCCTATCTTTGAAGGGATAAAACTGCACCGGGCCTGAAAAAATTCTACCTCAAATGGTATGAGTACCTTGCGCTCCTGATCCTTCTCCTGATCCTCCTTTACGAATCACGGGGACGGGGAGATTTCTATATTTTCCTTCGGGCGTCCCTCGATCTTTTCCAGGGAAAGAATATTTACCAGATCTTGTACAACGACTGGTACCATTATTACTATTCGGTACTCTTCGCCCTGATCCTCTACCCGCTGGCGTTCATCCCCCTTTACCTGGCGAAATTCCTCTGGCTGGTGCTGAATCTCTTCTTTGTCTTCCGCATCTGGAAGATCTTTTCTTATTATCTCGGGACCGACCGGCTGACGGTGAAAATGAGAAGGATCTTTACCTTCCTGTCCTTCCTGTTCATCCTGCGTTTCCTGCGGGATAATTTCCATCTGGCCCAGATGACCACCTGCATCCTCTACCTTACGATGGAAGGATTGTACCAGATCGATCGCCGCCGGGAGCTGGCCGGGAGCCTGCTGATCGCCCTGGGCATCGACATCAAGATCCTGCCGCTGGTGGTGATCCCCTGGTTGATTTACCGGGCCCGGTTCCGCCCGGTTGTTTATACGCTTGTTTTCCTGTGCGTCCTCCTGGTCCTTCCCTCCCTCCTGATAGGTTTTAAGTATAATGCCTTCCTGCTGAAAGAACGCTGGAAGCTGGTCAACCCCACGAATCAAAAGCATATCCTGGATGTGGACGAGGACAGCTTCCATTCCCTGACCACCCTCTGCTCGGTGCTCCTGGTAAAAAACGCCCGCAACAACAATTCTCTCCTGCTCAAGCGCAATATCGCGGATATCCCGCTGAAAGACCTTTCTGTCGTGATCAATGCCGTGCGGGCCTTCTTCGTCCTGCTGGCCCTGTGGTTCATTCATGACCGCCCGTTCCGGAAAGAGAAAAGCCGGCTCCAGGAATTCTATGAGCTGAGCTATGTGCTGCTGACGGCACCGCTGCTTTTTCCGCATCAGCAGCATTATGCTTTCCTGTTCGCCTTCCCGGCCACCACCTACCTGGTCCTGTATCTCCTGGAGGTTTATTTTGGGGGTCCACCGCGGGAGCCGCTGTCTCGTTCGCGAAAGATTAATAAAGTAATTTTAATCACGCTGACGATTATCATTTACCTGGTGCTGAACGCCCATTTCATCCTCGGACAATATAATGACCTGTACGATCACTTCAAGATCCTTACTTACGGGGTCCTGCTGCTGGCAGGAGTCCTGGCTTTCTGTCGCCCGTCAAAAATCAAAACCATCCCCTTATGAAAACAAAGCTGTTACTGTTGATGACTTTTTGTCTGTTCTCCGTGCTGCCTGCCGGCGCCCAGTGGAGCAACAACCCGCTCGATAATACGCAGATCTCCTATTCGGGGGATGAGGCTGCGGTTCCATACGTCGCCACCCATCCCTGCGGAACCACTTATATCAGTTGGTTTACGCCCGGTTCCGGAGGTAATTATTATCCCTGGATGCAGTGCCTGGATGCTGCCGGCAATTTTCAGTGGTCCATCCCCGGGCTGTTCATCAGCGGGCATCCGTCCATGACCTGGATCACCGATTACAGCATGATCGTTTGCCCCGATACCTGCGCGGTCATCTCGTTCCAGGATATGCGGGCGACTGCCAACGATATCTTCATTTACAAGATCTCTCCCTCGGGAGCATTCCTGTGGGGGCCCAACGGAGTCCAGCTCTCCGATAATCCCGATTTCGAGGCCGACCCCGTGCTGGCTGCTTTCCCGGATAACAGCGTTGCGGTGGCGTGGCCCCGGTCTCCCAATACCGGCGACGAAACGGTCATCATGCAACGGCTCAGCAACGCCGGGGTGAAGCAATGGTCTTCCGACCTGGTGCTCGGGGAATCGGGCTATAATTACACCTGGCCCCGTGTGGTGGCGGCGGAGAACGGGAATACCCTCCTGGTCAATTACAAGGAATGGGGCCCTTATTATGCTCCCAACCGGATCATCCTGGCACAGAAATACGATCCGTCCGGGAACGCGGTATGGAGCGCCCCTGCCACCCTTTTCACGGGAGCAACGCCGGTCTATGTCCATCCGATCGTTGCAGCCGACGGACTGGGCGGCGCTTTCGTCTGCTGGTTCTATGAAAAAGTGGCCAACCACCTGAGCACGTTTGTGCAGCATGTGGATGCCGGCGGGAACGTCACGATGGCCCCGAACGGGGTGGAAGTGAATACCAATTCCTCCACCCTGCACCTGGAGCCCAATATCGGTTGCGATACGGTGAATCATGAGCTGTACGTCTTCTGGCGGGAGACCGACCTGAACCAGAACTCCTACGGCCTGTTCGGCCAGCGGGTGAGCATGGACGGCACCCTGCACTGGGGAACCAATGCCAAGCTGTTCGTGCAGCTTTCCAATAAGAATGTGACCATCATCAACGTCAGTCCCATGAAAGCCGGGGCGATCGTATCTTATTTTTACGACGACTGGGTGACCAGCACCCAGACGAAGGTAAGGGCGATCCGGGTCGACAGCAGTGGGAATACCGTCTGGACCGGTGGGTACAGGGACGTATCCACCAAGCAGAGCGGCAAGGGGAACCTGTATGCCGGACCGCTGGCCAACAGCCAGGTGGTGTATGCCTGGTGGGACGACCGGCTCGGAGGCCAGCAGATCTTCGCCCAGAACCTGT
>DATJQF010000059.1:0-4505 GCA_035505995.1 Bacteroidales bacterium | reverse complement strand
ACCCGCCGGATAAAGGCGCTTTCAAGGAATTCAGGACCGTCGTGGATGGCAAGATCGTCAACAAATGCTTCCCCGGACTGGCGATACTCTGGCTGCCTTTCTTTCTGATCGCCCACCTGCTGAGCCGGATCCTGGGATTTGCCGCCGACGGGTATTCCCTCCCCTACCAGCTGGCGATCGCCGTCGCAGCCTTCTTCTATCTCTGGCTGGCATGCCGGGTCCTGATCCGGCTGCTGAAGGACCTGGGGGCGGGAGATTACCTGGCCTCCGGCATTATGCTGCTGATCTCCCTGGGGACCAACCTGGTGTTCTTCGTCATCGTGGAAGGGTCTATGACGCATGTGTATTCATTTGCCATGATCACGCTGTTCCTCTTCTGCGCCCAGCGCATGTTCCAAAAGGAGAATCCTTCCTGGTTTGCGGCGGCAGCGGTGCTCTTCGGCCTCATCGTGATCATCCGGCCCACCAACGGCCTGATCCTGCTGCTGGTGCCATTTATGGCGGGCGGATGGGAACGGTTCAAAGAATCCTTGCGCCGGATCCTTACCCACCCGGCTATCTTCTCCACCGGGGTGATCCTCGGCCTGCTCCTCCTGCTGATCCCCCCGGCCATCTGGCATATCAGGACCGGCCACTGGCTCGTGAACTCCTATGGAGGCGAATCGTTCGAATTCGGAAGGCTCCGGTTCTTCAGCATCCTTTTCAGCTTTAACCGGGGATGGTTTGTTTATACTCCCATAGCGTTTATCGCCATTTTCGGATTCGTACCATTATACAGGATCAGCCGATGGAGATTCGCCTGGGGATTGATCTTCCTGACCGTGTTCATCTACGTCGCGTCAAGCTGGTGGATGTGGTATTACGCCTCCAAAATGGGGCAGCGCGTCTTCATCGATATCTATGCCTTTGTCGCGATCCTGCTGTTCTATCTGCTGAACAGCCTGCAACGCCGAAAGCTCCTGTTCTATCTTCTGTCCTCTATCCTCTGTCTTCTTGTCGCCCTCAACCTCTTCCAGTTCTACCAGCATGCCAAATTCATCTTTCCGGGAACCTATCTCACAGGGGCCCTGTACCGGGACAGTTTCTTTTCCCTCCATCCGAAAGCGCGTGCTTATCTGCCGGAAGACGCAATCCTCTCGCATAGCACCTGTTTCCTGGACATGGAAAATAATGCGGGAGGGATGAATCCGCATACTTTCACCGCCTCCCAGGCATACCGGGGAAAGCAATCCTCCCGGGTCTCTGCAAAAAGCCCCTACAGCGCGGGGATCAACGCCGAGCTGGATCCGGTGTTCCGGGGACCCAACCGGGCAATCCGGGTTACTGCCATGATCCTGTCGCCCGAACAGCCCCCTGCTTCCACCCTGGTCGTTGATTTCCTGGCACGGGATACCACCCTCTGCTATTACTCCTTTTACATCGACAGCTACCTGGTCCGCAACCGGTGGACCCGGGTGGAGACGGCGGTTTACCTGCCGGCAAACCTCCCGCCGGGAAGCCGCGCGAAGATCTATTTTTACAATCCATCCGCCAATTCCCCGTTATACATCGATGATATGAGGATCGATTTTCTAACTTTGAAAAATACAGAGGAGTTCAGGCACCTGGAAAATGTAGCGATTCCCTGCAGATAAACAAAACCGAACCCCGAAACCCCTAAACCCCTAAACCCTTAAACCCCTAAACCCCAACTCCAGTTGTACATCCTCAAGATACAAGGCACAAAAAAAATACCGGATTATATCCAGATCCGGGATGAGGATTTCACCCTGATCGCGTATTTTCGCATGAACAATCCGAAGACGGCCTTGTCCCGCTGCAACCTGCTCGACAAAATGGACCGGATCCTGGAGATTGCGGGGAAGATCCCTTACGGAGAAGTGAGAAAACTGGAACTGGAACGATAATCCGGCTGCATATGGAAAATAATCCCATCATCGATTTCGAGGGCGTTTCGATCTTTCAGAACGAGAACCTGATCCTTGCCAACGTCAGCCTGAAGATAAAGCCAGGGACGTTCGTTTATCTGATCGGGAAGACCGGGAGCGGGAAAAGCAGCCTGTTGAAGACGATCTACGGTGAACTCCCCGTAAAGAACGGCACGGCCACCGTTGCCGGGTTTGATCTGAAAAAGATGAAGCCCAGGATCATCCCGTTCCTCCGCCGGAAGCTGGGGATCGTTTTCCAGGATTTTCAGCTCCTGATGGACCGGTCCGTCAGCGAGAACCTGATCTTCGTCATGAAGGCTACGGGGTGGGATGACAAGAAATCGATGCAACGAAGGCTTCAGGAGGTGCTGGCCAAGGTCGGGCTGGAAACAAAGGGGAATAAAATGCCTCACCAGCTTTCCGGGGGGGAGCAGCAGCGCGTGGGGATTGCACGGGCGCTGGTCAATGAGCCGGAGATCATCCTGGCCGACGAGCCGACAGGGAACCTGGATCCGGAGACCTCCGAAGGCATCATCAGCCTGTTGTTCGACATATCAGGCACCGGAAGCGCGATCCTGATGGCCACTCACAACTATTCTTTCTTCGGGAAATTCCCTTCGGTCACCCTCCGCTGCGAGAACGGGAATATCCTGCCGGCGAACTAATCGCCCAGCGTCGCGACCATCACCGCCTTGATGGTATGCAGGCGGTTCTCGGCCTCATCGAACACGATGGAGGCCGGCGATTCAAACACTTCTTCCGTCACTTCCATCCCGTTCAGCCCGTACCGCCTGAAGATATCCTTCCCGACCTCGGTGTCGGCGTTGTGGAAAGCCGGCAGGCAATGCATGAATTTCACGTTTGGGTTTCCCGACTTCTCCATCAGCTCCCGGTTCACCTGGTAGGGCATCATCTCCCGGATCCGCTCTTCCCAGAGGGAAGGATCCTCGCCCATCGACACCCAGACATCGGTGTAAATGAAATCGACCCCCTTCACGGCCTCTGCTGCATTTTCCGTCAGCAGGATCTTCGCCCCGCTTTTCGTTGCTATTCCATTACATTGGTCGACAAGTTCCTTCCCGGGCCAGTATTTCCGGGGGGCGGCTATGCGGATATCCATCCCCATAATGGCGGCTCCCGCCATGAGCGAATTCCCCATGTTGAAACGGGCATCGCCGCAATAGCAGAATGCGATCTGCCGGAGGGGTTTCCCGGAATGCTCCAGCATCGTCATGAAGTCGGCCAGGATCTGGGTCGGGTGGAACTCGTTGGTCAGTCCGTTCCACACCGGCACCCCGGCATAACCGGCCAGCTCTTCCACGATCGACTGCCCGTACCCGCGATACTCGATCCCATGGTACATCCTGCCCAGCACGCGTGCCGTATCCTTCATGGTTTCCTTCTTACCGATATGAGAGCCTTCCGGCCCGAGATAGGTCACCCTGGCTCCCTGGTCGTACGCGGCAGCTTCGAAGGCGCACCGGGTCCGGGTAGAGGCTTTTTCAAAGATCAGGGCGATGTTCTTTCCCATGAGCTTTTGCTGCTCTGTACCGGCATTTTTTTCTTTTTTCAGGCGGATGGCCAGGTCCAGCAAATACTGCAGCTCCTGCTGGGTGAAATCCAGCTCTTTCAGGAAATTCCTTTTTTTCAGGTTCGGGGTCATGGTATCTTTTTATTAGGGTTTGTTCAGGGGATGATCACATTCAGGGAAGAAGGGTTGATCGTCATGCTCAGGCTTTTCCCCATCGGGTAATAATCGCCGTCGAAATGCATGCTCTTCCCTTTTTTCCGGGTGATGTTGACATTCTTTCCTTTGATGATCTCGATGTAATGCGTTTTGTGGAACGACCGGCTGTATAGCCTCGGCACGTAGAACGGCAGCAGCAGGAAGGGGATCTTTCGCACCACGCAGACGTCGATGAACCCGTCGTCCAGCCTGGATTCCGGGCTGATGGAAGTATTGTATCCGAACTGGCTCGAATTGGCAAGAGTGATCAGGAAGGCTTTCCGCTCCAGTTTTCTCCCGTCGATCTCGAGCACGTATTTCCTGGACTTGTATTTCACGTACTCTTCCGAGATGATCCGGAAGTAGGTGAGGAATCCTCTCTTCCGGGCCTTGGTCATTTTCTTGGCTACATGGGCATCGTACCCCATCCCGGCCGTGCTGATGAATACCCGTTCGTTCACGATGGCCGTATCGATCCGGATCACCTTGAAGCGGTTGATCAGCCCGATAGCGCGGTTCATGCGCATGGGGATCTTCAGGTGCCGGGCGAGCCCGTTCCCCGAACCTGCCGGGATGATCCCGAGGATCGCGTCGGTGCCGGCCAGCACCTGCCCGATCTCATTGATCGTGCCGTCGCCCCCTACGGCGATCACCACCCGGACGCCGTCTTCCAGCGCCTGGCGGGTCAGCTGGACGGCATGCTCCGGACCTTCGGTAAATACCACGCGGGCATCGAACCTGGTGGGGTCCAGTCCGGCCAGGATCTTCGCCTCGGCACCCTTTTTATTTGTCACGCCGGAAGCCGGATTGACCACCACCAGCGTTTTCATCAGCCCTGTATTTTTCTCCGG
>DATJQF010000058.1:0-5000 GCA_035505995.1 Bacteroidales bacterium | reverse complement strand
TCTGGGTTGTTTTTCGAGATCGGCCAGGCATTCCCGGCAAACGGCAATATCGGGGCTCACTTCGGTGATCTCCTCAGAGATTACGGAGCTTTTAACGATCGAAAAATCCTTCCATTCCCGGTATCCCGTTTCGGTAATTACCAGCGAGTCGATATGGGATGCAAGAGGAGCCTTCCGGCGGATGGCATCGCAGAATTCACGGACGGTTTTGGGATTACCGGTCACCCGGATCACCACTCCCGCCGTGGTATTTTCCACCGTGCCCTTCAATCCGCAGGAGCCGGCCAGCAGGTACACGAACGGCCGGAAACCCACTCCCTGGACGAGTCCTGTGATGTGAATGGAAAAGGTCTTCATGAGGTACCGTACAAAGTTAGCAGTAAGATGGATAAGTCCGCCGGCATTGGCAAAATTGCGTGTATCCGATATTTTACTATTTTTGAGTTACCATAATCCGGATACCTCCCGTGGTCAGAAAGCCGAAAGAATATTTCTGTGAAAAATGCCTGGCCGGCAACGAAACCTTCCTGGGCCACCTGGATAAGGCCGACCTGTCATATATCAACAGCCAGAAAACCTCGGGCCTGTACAAAAAGGGGGAAGAAATCTTCCTGGAAGGTCATGCCTCCGGAGGGGTGTTCTGCCTGAAAGAAGGAAAAGTAAAAGTGTACCGCCAGGGTTCCGACGGCCGGGAGCATATCATCCGGATCGCATTACCGGGTGAGTTCATCGGGTTGCGGGCCCTGATCAGCGGGAACAACCACACGGTATCCGCAGCGGCCTTCGAAGATTCCTCGATCTGCTTCATCAACAAAAGCGATTTTTTCCAGCTGATGATCAAATACCCGGATTTCACCCGTAACCTGATCATCTCCCTGAGCCGTATCCTGGAAGAGGCGGAAGTGAAGATGACCTCCCTGGCCCAGAAGCCCGTCAAGGAGCGCCTCGCGGAAACCCTGCTGTTCCTGTCGCGGTCATTCCGGCTGGATGCGGGCAATCCCAACCGCTCTTACCTGAGCCTGACCCGGGTGGACCTGGCCAGCATCATCGGGACGGTGCCCGAGACCGTCATCCGGCTTTTATCCGAGTTCAGGGATGAAGGGCTGGTAGGCCTGAAAGGCCGGCGTATTTATCTGCTGGATCCGGGAAGACTAAAGAAAATAGCCAATCTCCCTTCCTGACAAGCCTGGCATTTTTTCTGTTTCATTATATTTATTTTTTATAACCATGACAAATGTCATTGTTTAAGATTTTTTGTTTATGTTAATTTGTTAATAAATTAACAATAGCATGAAAAACAGAGAAGCTACCGGCGTTTTTTTCTATAACCCGCCATCCGCGATCCCGGACCTGATAGATTATTCCGGGCTGGTTTCCTACTCCCTGGGCTTCCAAAATGTCAAGAAAACATGGCTCTTTTCCGACTTTCCCTGGAACGAGGCGAACATCATCAAGAAGATCCGGGCGCACGACCTGGACCGGATCGTGATTGCCGGCGCCCTGCCGGGAACCGTCAAGACGATGTTCTCCAAAGCCATGAACCTGGCGGGGAAGGATCCCCACGAGGTGTGGCTGGCCAGCTTCAACGATTACGGTATCTGCAGCAACAAGAACCTGGACCGGGCCAAGGCCGTCCTGGCCAGCGTGATTTCCGACATCCCCTTCGAATTTGCGGCGTTGCCGGGCGAATCCCCGGTGAATCCCGAAACCATGGTGATCGGGGGAGGCATTTCCGGCATCCAGGCGGCTCTCGAAATAGCATACAGCAATAACACGGTTTACCTGGTGGAGAAGACAGGCACCATCGGCGGCAAGATGGCGACCTTCGATAAGACCTTCCCTACCCTCGACTGCGCCGCCTGCATCCTCACCCCCAAGATGGTGGAGGTGAACCAGCATCCCAATATCCGGCTGATGAGCTATTCGGAAGTGACCGGGATCTCCGGGATCCCGGGGAATTTCCAGGTGAAGGTGCTGAAGAAGGCGAGGAAAGTCAATGTGCAGACCTGCATCGGCTGCGGCACGTGCGCGGAGAAGTGTCCTGCCATCGCGCCGAGCGAGTTCGATGCAGGGACCACCATGCGCAAAGCCATCTATATCCCCTTCCCCCAGGCGGTGCCGAATAAATACCTCATTGATGCCGAGAACTGCATCTATCTCAAGAACGGCAAATGCAAGGCCTGCGTGAAGGCCTGCCCGGTGCCGGATTGCATCAACCTCGATGAGAAGGACGAGGAAGTGATCATTAACGTGGGAAATATCATTGTCGCAACAGGCTATAAGCCGTTTGACGCGAAAAGGATGGAACAGTACGGCTACGGGAAATTCCCGAACGTCCTGACCTCCCTCGAATTCGAACGGCTGCTCAATGCCTCCGGGCCGACAGGAGGCAATATCCACTACCGGAGCCAGGACAAGAAAGGGAACTGGATCTTTACCACCGACACGGAGAAGCCGGAAAAGCTGGCGATCATCCATTGCGTCGGGAGCCGCGATAAGAACTACAATAAATATTGTTCGCGGGTCTGTTGCATGTATTCCCTGAAATTCTCCCACCTGATCCTCGAGAAGCTCCCCGAAGCGGAAGTCTTCGAATATTTCATCGACATGCGCGCTTTCGGGAAAGGCTATGAAGAGTTTTACGAGCGTATCAAGGAAGAAGGGGTTTCCATCATCCGGGGAAAGACGGCCAAAGTGGAAGACCGGAACGGCAAGCTGTTCATCCGCGGGGAAGATATCCTGAAAGGCGAACTGCTGGAGAATACCGTAGATATGGTGGTCCTCTCCGTAGGACTGGAACCCGGCGAAGATACGGGCAAGCTCAGCCAGTTGCTCGGGATCCCCCTGAGCGAAGGGGGCTGGATGGAGGAAGCCAATTATAATGTCAACCCCACCGGCACCTGCCGCGGCGGGATCATGCTGGCCGGTACCTGCCAGGGACCGAAGGACATCCCGGATGCGGTGGCCCAGGGTTCTGCAGCCGCCGCCAGCGTCATCCAGAGCATCCTGAAAGGAAAAGTCCAGCACGACTGCCTTTCGGTGCCGCTGGACCAGGTCGAGAAAAGAATCAAAGAACTTACACCTATAGAATCATAAGGAGATTTCAACATGAGCGTACGTGTTCAACCGGAACTCCGGAACCAGCTGATCCAATATGGCATCGGCGACTGGAACGCCTGTTATCATTGCGGCACCTGCACCGCGATCTGCCCCCTTTCGGAAGAAGGGTTCCTGTTCCCCCGGAAAAAGATCCGCCTGATGCAGATGGGGCTGAAAGACGAGCTGGAGACCAGCGTCGAGCCCTGGCTGTGCTATTACTGCGGGGAATGCACGACCACCTGCCCGAGGGATGCCAACCCCGGGGAGCTGATGATGTCGCTGCGGCGGTACCTGACCTCCAAGTACGACTGGACCGGCCTTTCGAAAAAGTTCTATACTTCGGAGATCTGGGAGCTGGGATTCATCCTGCTCTTCGCCGCCCTGGTGGTCATCGCTTTCCTGGTAGTGCTGCCGTCGATGGGATTCAGCCTCGACCGGACCCTTACCGACCAGGGAGGAGTGAAGGTGAACTCCTTTGCCCCGATCCACATCGTCGAGCCGTTCGACTGGATCATGGCCATGATCGTCGCCTCCCTGCTGATCTCGAACATCCTCCGGATGTATTATAAGATCATCTGGAAAGACGGTAAGTCGAAAGTCTCGCTTTGGGTGCACGTCCGCGAATTCTGGCTGTTGATCTTCAACTTCGCCGTGCAGCCGAAATTCAACAAATGCGACGACAAGCGCTACTGGCTCTCCCACTGGCTGCTGATGTCGGGCTACACCATTATGTTCATCGTGATCGTCGTGTACCTCCCCTGGTTCCAGACGGAAAAGATCTTCCCGGTCTGGCACCCGCAGCGGTTGCTCGGGTATTATGCGACCTTCGGACTGCTGTTCGGACTGGGCGTGGCGATCATCGGCAGGGTCGTCCGCAAGGATGTGAAATTCCAGTTCTCGCATATCAGCGACTGGCTGTTCCTGGTGATGCTTACCATGACGGCCTTCACCGGCATCCTGATCCATATCTTCCGGATCAACGGGATGGTCTATGCCACCTACGTATGCTATATCACGCACATGGCAGTGCTGGTCCCGATGATCCTCATCGAAGTGCCCTTCTCCAAGTGGTCGCACCTGGCATACCGGCCTTTTGCCATCTACTTTCAGCAGCTTAAGAAATTTGCAGTACCCAGAAATAAATGATCGTTTTCCCTGAAAAACTCAAGATATGGAAGAACCGAGAATAGGCGTTTACGTTTGCTGGTGCGGTACCAATATCGCCAAGATGGTGGACGTTGAAGCCGTTTCTAAGGAAGTCGCCACCCTTCCGAATGTCGTCCTGTCGAAAAATTACAAATACATGTGCTCGGATCCGGGACAGGATCTGATCATCAAGGACATCAAGGGACATAACCTGAACCGCGTCATCGTCGCCGCCTGCTCCCCGAGGATCCATGAGCTGACCTTCCGGAAAGCCTGCGAGAAGGCCGGGATCAACCCCTACCTGTTCGAGATGGCCAATATCCGGGAGCAGGATTCCTGGGTACATACGGACCGCACCGAGGCGACCAAGAAGGCCATTGACCTGGTGATCGCCGCCATCCGGCGGGTGAAATTCCACGAGCCGCTGGAAAAAAGATCGGTGAAAGTGGATCTTGCCATGCTAGTCATCGGCGGGGGGATTTCGGGGATGGAAGCCGCCCTTACGATCGCCAACGCCGGGAAAGTGGTGTACCTGATCGAGAAATCGGATCACCTGGGCGGGCATGTGGCCAACTTCGACCTCACGTTCCCTCATCTCACCAGCGCCCAACAATTGATCCGGCCCATCATCCGCCGCGTCGAAAGCCACCCTAACATCGATGTCTTCCTGAAGACGGAGATCAAAGAGGTATCGGGGTATATCGGCAATTTCAAATCGACGATCCGGCCGGAAGGCAAGGATCCGCAGGAGCTTC
>DATJQF010000057.1:0-2615 GCA_035505995.1 Bacteroidales bacterium | reverse complement strand
ACATAGTGATTGTCAGTAGTAATTATTCTTTAAGACTGAATCTTCAAGCCAATATTCTACTGATTCGGGAGCAAAAAACACTTCCTTTAACACTTTGAGTACCTTTGCACCTTATGACCAAGCAGGAGCGTTTCCGGTTCTTTATTGACTATTTCCTGGAGCATATGCCGCAGGCGGACACGGAACTTGTTTACCGGGATCCTTACCAGCTGGCGGTGGCGGTGATCCTTTCGGCACAATGCACCGATAAAAGGGTCAATATGATCACTCCCGGGTTTTTCCGGAAGTTTCCCACCCCCGGCGACCTGGCCCGGGCCAAACAAGAGGAGGTGTTCGACGTGATCCGGAGCTGCTCCTATCCCAATAACAAGGCCAGGAACCTGATCGGGATGGCGAAAATGCTGTCGGGGCCATACCAGGGCAGGCTTCCTTCCGATGTGGAGGAGCTTCAGAAGTTCCCGGGGATCGGACGGAAGACCGCCAATGTGCTGGCGGCCGTCATTTACAAAAAGCCCACCATGGCGGTGGATACCCATGTTTTCAGGGTGTCGGCCAGGATCGGGCTGACCTATCGTGCCAAAAACCCGCTGCAAACGGAAAAGCAACTGGTGAAGCATATCCCGGAAAACCTTATCCCGCTGGCACATCACTGGCTGATCCTGCACGGGCGGTATGTTTGCATCGCCCGGAAACCGAAATGCGGGGAATGCGGACTTACTTCCATCTGCAGTTATTACCGGAAGCATCCGCTTTCCTGAAATTGTTAATAAATCGTTGGATGGCCTGCTGCAGGGCCATGCTGATTTTTCTAATTTTGAGAATCCTAAAAATGCAACCTATGGAAACGCTGAAAACAGGCGATAAGGCGCCCGAATTCACGGGGATGGACCAGGACGGGAAGAAAGTGAGCCTGGCGGACTTCAAAGGTTCGAAACTGGTGCTTTACTTTTATCCCAAGGATGATACTCCCGGCTGCACGGCAGAGGCCTGCAACCTTCGTGATAACTATGAAGTTCTGCTTAAAAAGGGATTTAAAATCATCGGGGTAAGTGCCGACGACGAGAGCTCCCATAAAAAATTTATTTCAAAATACCAGCTACCTTTTCCCCTTCTGGCCGATAAAGACAAAAAAATCATCCGGGATTACAAGGCCTGGGGATTGAAAAAGAATTACGGGAAAGAGTACATGGGGATTATCAGGACCACGTATATCATTTCAGAAAACGGGATCATCGAGCAGGTCTTCCACCAGGTGGATACCAAAAACCACACGGAGCAGATCCTGGAGGCGATGAAATGATAGCAGGACCCGGTACCCCGGAAAAAATCATCCATTAACACTTAACTGAGTATGGGAAAAGATCCGGAAGTCAACAAGGAGAAAATGAAGGCGTTACAGCTTACGCTGGACAAGCTTGAAAAAACCTATGGCAAAGGCACGGTCATGAAGCTGGGCGACAATGCCATCGAAAATGTCGAAGTCATCTCAACCGGTTCGATCGGGCTGAATGCCGCATTAGGGATCGGGGGATTGCCGAAAGGGAGGGTCACGGAGATCTATGGCCCCGAGTCCTCCGGGAAAACGACCCTGGCGCTGCATGCCATCGCGGAAGCGCAGAAGGCGGGCGGGATCGCCGCCTTCATTGATGCCGAGCATGCCTTTGACCGGTTTTACGGGCAAAAGCTCGGGGTGGATGTGGAGAATCTCCTGGTGTCGCAGCCGGATAACGGCGAGCAGGCGCTCGAGATCACCGAGAACCTGATCCGCTCCGGAGCCATCGACGTCATCGTGATCGACTCGGTGGCCGCGCTTACCCCCAAAAGCGAAATAGAAGGGGAGATGGGCGATTCCAAGATGGGGCTCCAGGCACGGCTGATGTCGCAGGCGCTGCGGAAGCTGACTTCCACGATCAGCAAGACGGCTACCTGCTGCATTTTCATCAACCAGCTGCGGGAAAAGATCGGGATCATGTTCGGAAGCCCGGAGACCACCACCGGCGGAAATGCCCTGAAGTTTTATGCTTCTATCCGGCTGGATATCCGGAAGATCAACCAGATCAAGGAAGGGGAGGAGGTCATCGGGAACCGGGTCCGCGTTAAAGTCGTGAAGAACAAGCTGGCCCCGCCCTTCCGGAAAGCGGAGTTTGATATCGTTTACGGAGAAGGTGTCTCGAGGGTGTTCGAGATCATCGACCTGGCCACCGAGAACAACCTGATCAAGAAGAGCGGTTCCTGGTTCAGCTACGGGGATACGAAGCTGGGACAGGGCCGCGACGCCGTCAAAAAACTGTTGCAGGACAACCCCGAACTGGCGGATGAACTGGAAGGCAAGATCAGGGAGGTGCTGCAGCATGGCAAATAGTGCGATCCGCTTCATCGTTTACCTTGCCGTTGCCCTGTTGCTGTTCTCCTGCCGTTCGGGAACGCCTCCAAAGCAAACTTCCAGGAATCCGGCGGATACGCTGAAGATGGCGCTGGAGGAGCTGGATCAAAAAATAGCCTCCCGGGAATCGGATCCCGCGCTTTACAACCGGCGGGCCCGTTACCTGCTGATCGATCATCAGCCTGAAAAGGCGCTCAAGGACATCAACAAGGCTATCTCGATCTCCCCGAAA
>DATJQF010000056.1:0-7926 GCA_035505995.1 Bacteroidales bacterium | reverse complement strand
ATCAAGCTTGTCTTCCAGGATTTTGCCATTCTCGAGATTATAGGTGTGTCCTTTAAGGGTGGTTATTTTTTCCTCATCCGAACCATCCTTATACAGTGTAATACTGAAATTAGCCCGTGAGAATCCATTCTTCGTGAAAATCTTGATCCTTAATAACCGATCGAAGATCATCATAAAACCATGCTGGTCATCATACTCAAAATGGGTATACCCGATATCTCCCAGGATCATGGCATCAGCAGCGGAATCAAAAGAGCAGTGGGTTAGTTTTAAATCTGCGGGGTCAATTTTCCCGGGTTTCATTTTTTCCTGGGCATGTGCCGGGAGGCAAAAGAACAGGGGAACCAGAAGGATGCCGGGCCGGATCATCCAACGAAAAAATTCTTTCATAGCAGGCACATTAATATCTCACAAATATATTTAATTAATATAAAATTAAAAAGTGAGAAATAAATAGAAAGGAAAGGATATTCTGTCAGGATTCCTCCCGGGAACGAAAGTACCGGTACACAGTTTCCCCTTTGGACTTCCCGATCGCTTCCTGCAATTCTTCCAACGTTGCCAGGCGTATGTTCTTCACCGACCTGAATTTGCGCAGCAGCGCCTGGTTGGTGGAAGCTCCGATCCCTTCGATTTCCGTAAGTTGCGCCCGGATGGAGCCTTTCTCCCGCTTCCGCCTGTGATGCGAGATCCCGAAGCGGTGGGCCTCATCCCTCATATGCTGGATCAGCCGCAGGCTTTCCGATTTTTTATCAAGATACATGGGCAACGGGTCGTTCGGGTAATAGATCTCTTCCAGCTTTTTGGCGATCCCGATCACGGTCATTTTTCCCGCCAGCCCGAGTGCAGCCAGGCTGTTCATCGCCGCGCTGAGCTGTCCTTTTCCGCCATCCACGATGACCAGCTGGGGCAGGGATTTATTTTCCTCCAGGAGCCTCTTGTACCGCCGGGTGATGATCTCTTCCATCGAGGCGAAATCGTCGGGTCCTTCCACGGTCTTTATATTGAAATGCCGGTATTCGCTTTTATCGGGCTTCGCCTGCCTGAAGCAAACCATGGCGGCCACCGGGTAAGCGCCCTGGATGTTCGAGTTGTCGAAGCATTCGATATGCACCGGGAGCTCCTGCATGCGGAGGTCCTTCATCAGCTGGTTCAGGATGCGGTTCGAGCGATGGTCGGGATCCACCAGCTCCTTCTGCTTCTCCTTCTCGAGATGGTAATACTTCACATTGCGCTGGGAAAGGTCAAGCAGCTTCTTTTTGTCGCCGATCTTCGGAACGGTCAGGGTCACCCCGGGGATCTCCATATCGGGCAGGAAGGGGACGATGATCTCGGGGGCCTGGCTGCCCAGCCGCTCCCTGACATCCAGGATGGCCATCGAGAGGATCTCCTCTTTCGATTCATCCAGCTTCTTATGCAGCTCCACCGTATGGGCCTGGATGATCGCCCCGTTCATCACCTTCATGAAATTCACGTAAGCGACCGGGTCCGCCTCCAGCAGCGAGAACACATCCACGTCGTGGATGGCCGGATTCACCACCGTGGATTTGCTCTGGTATTTATCGAGCAGCTCCAGCTTCTCCTTGACGATATGCGCTTTCTCAAATTCCATGCGGGAGGCGTATTCCATCATAAGCTCGCGCAGCTGCCGGGACACCGCCTGGATGTTCCCGCGGATGATCTCCCGGATGGAGGCGATCGACTGATCGTAATCCTCCCGGGTCTGCAGCGCCTCGCAGGGACCCTTGCAGTTGCCCAGGTGGTACTCGAGGCAGACCTTGAACTTCCCGGCCTGGATGTTTTTATCGGTCAGGTTGAGGTTGCAGTTCCGCAGGGGATACAACTGGCGGATCAGCTCCAGCAGGGTGTTCATCAGCCGGCCGCTGGCATAGGGGCCGAAATACAGCGAGCCGTCCTGGATCACGTGCCGGGTGGAGAACACCCGGGGGAAAGGCTCGTTCTTGATGCAGATCCAGGGATAGGTCTTGTCGTCCTTGAGGGCGATGTTGTAATGCGGCCGGTATTTCTTGATCAGGTTATTCTCCAGCAGGAAGGCGTCCTGCTCCGTATCCACCACGATATACCGGATATCGGCGATCCGGCGCACCATCATCTGCACTTTGCCGCTCACCGATACGATCTTTGAAAAATAAGAGCTGACCCTTTTCTTCAGGTTCTTGGCTTTCCCGATATAGAGGATCCGGTTCCTGTCGTCGAAGAACTGGTACACCCCCGGTCTCTGCGGCAGGCTCCTGACAAGCACCTCCAGGTGCGAGAAATATTTGCTCAGTGCGGCTGGCATGGGTTTTTCTGAACGATCCTGGAAAGTACAAAATTACTCAAAACCCTTCTTCCCCGGGTTTGTAATAATGGTACATTTGCACCTTAACCGCAGCGCATGAAAAAGTATTTGATCTTCGGAATGGTATGTGTTGCCGCCTTCCTCATCAGCGGAAATTCATACAGCCAGGGTAAAATAAAGATCCGCAACGATTCGCTTCCCACCGCCTTGATCCTGGTCGATATTCAGGATTTTTATTTTCCCGGCGGACAGCTTCCCCTGGTGAACCCGGAAGCAGCCAGCGAAAAGGCAGCCGCCCTGCTGAAAATGTTCCGGGACCAGCGGCTTCCGGTCATTCATGTCCAGCATGCCGGCGGCAGCCCGATCCATGCCAATGTCGCCCCGAAGCAGGGGGAAAAAGTCATCACCAAGACCGAGGCCAACGGCTTTAACAATACCGACCTGCTCGATTACCTGAAATTCCTGGGGGTGAAAAGGCTGGTCATTTGCGGCATGCAGACCCATATGTGCGTGGAAGCCACCACACGTGCCGCCTACGATTACGGATTCCGGTGCATCGTCGTCCAGGATGCCTGTGCCACCCGGGATCTGAAATGGGGCGACCGGGTGATCAAAGCAGCCGACGTGCATGCTTCCACCCTGGCTTCCCTGCAGCGTTACTACGGGATCGTGGTGAATGCGGATGACCTGGAATGACCGGGAAGGACTACCTTCTCATGGCATCCCAGCCCTGCGCGGTGAGCTCCACCAGCTTTCCGTCTGAGGCAACCAGCATTTCTCCTTCCGCCTTTGCGGTCATATGTCCGATGACGGAAATTCCGGGGAGGCTTTTGATCTTATCGTAATCCCCCTGCCCGATCGTGAAAAGCAGCTCATAATCTTCCCCGCCGCTCAGGGCGCACACCGCAGGGACCAGCTTGAACTGAAGGGCGATCCGCCGCGTTTCGGGATCCAAAGGGATCTTATCCTCGTACAGCCGGCAGCCCAGCCCCGACTGTTTGCAGAGATGAAGCGTCTCCGAAGCCAGCCCGTCTGAAATGTCGATCATCGCAGTAGGCAAAATGTTCACCCCTTTGAGGAAATTCCGGAAATCGGTCCGCGCTTCGGGCTTCAGCTGCCTTCCCAGGACATATTCGTAACCGGTGAGTTCCGGTTGCATATCGGGGTCGGCCTTGAATACTTCTTTCTCCCGCTTGAGCAGGAGCAGGCCGATATAAGCGCCTCCCAGGTCGCCGGTCACACACAGCAGGTTGCCTTCCCTGGCACCGCTGCGGTATACGATCTCTTCGCGGTCCGCCTCGCCGGTCACGGTCACCGAGATCATCAGTCCGGTCACGCTCGAGCTGGTATCCCCGCCCACCAGGTCCACTTTGTATTTTTCGCAAGCCAGCCTGAAACCCGAATACAACTCGTCGAGGGCTTCCGCCGAAAAACGGCTCGAAACGGCAATGGAAACGGTCATCTGTTTCGGGATCCCGTTCATCGCGGCGATATCGGAAAAGTTCACTACCGCTGCCTTATACCCGAGATGTTTCAGCGGGGTATAGGTCATATCGAAATGGATGCCTTCGATCAGCAGGTCGGTCGTGAGAAGCAGCAGTTTATCCTTGATCTCGATGACCGCGGCATCATCGCCGACCCCTTTCAGCGTTCCGGGATGATGGATGGGAAAATTCTGGGTCAGCCGGTCGATCAGGCCGAATTCGCCGAGGTCGGATAGATCGGTCAGTTTGGGTTTTTTATCTTTTTTAGAGTACATGAGCCGGGGTTGACTTTGCAAATTTATTGAATGAGAATTAAATAGGGAGAATATTATTAATGTTTTGAAGGAAAAAAGCAGGGAAGGGGAGTTGTTGGGAGGGAAGGGAATTAAGTGGAATTAAATGGAATTAAAGGGAATTAAAGGTAATAAAAGGTAACTAAAGGTAACTAAAGGTAACTAAAGGAAATTAAAGGTAATTAAAGGTAACTAAAGGTAACTATAGGTAACTAGAGGTAACTAGATGGTATACCGGGGGAGACGGTGATCGATTTCAATATTTTATACCCTTGATAAAGCTATTGATCCAGATACATTCTTTGTCCAGACAGTCTATAAGATCAAGGTAGGCATCCTCATCGATTAATTGTCTGTGCAAGAGCAATAACAACCAGTGCTTCGATTCGTACAATGAACCCCGGGCGATGTAATAAAATCTTATTGAATCCCTGAAATGAAATCTTCCAAAGCCTTCGGCAATATTTGCGCCAATGGAATCGATAGAATTTACAAACTGGATACCCGTCCGGTTCTTTACGGAGGCTGGCAGACGATTATAAACAACCCATGCCTTGCTGGAAATATCCACGGCTTTCTTATAGATCAACAGATCCTCTAAATTTTTTCCCTTCATATGAATATTTTAAATACCCCTATGATTTCAAATGATACCATACAATTACCTATAATTACCTTTAGTTACCTTTTATGACCTCAGCCTTTACTATTTGTAAGTAAATATCCCAGGTCCACTCCCTGAATTCCCTTGCACTCATTTTCAATAGGATGGTTCCACTCCTTTCCTCAATAGAACTCATTCCTGCTCCCTAACCCTCTTATTAATCGCCTAACCTCCAAAATGTAGCACCCTGAATGTTAAATTTTGTTGAATATTCTTATCCTTTCACCAATTATTGGTAATTTTACAGCGTTAAAATGTCAGGTATATCAATGAAGTACGATTAGTTTGTGGATTAAATCTAAATTAACTCTTGCATGGCAGCAGAAACCAATAAAATACTTGACGAAGTCACCCAGGGCGAATACAAATACGGTTTTGTCACCGATATCGAGACGGAAATGGCCCCCAAAGGGCTGAATGAAGATATTATCCGTTTTATCTCCGCCAAAAAGAACGAGCCGGAATTCCTGCTGGAGTTCAGGCTGAAGGCTTACCGGTACTGGCTGACCATGAAGGAGCCGAAATGGGCGAACCTGAAGATCCCCCCGATCGATTTCCAGGATATCATCTATTATGCGGCCCCGAGGAAAAAGAGAAGCCCGGAAAGCCTGGAGGAAGTGGACCCCGAACTGCTCGACACCTTCAATAAGCTCGGCATCTCCCTGGAAGAACAGAAAAGATTATCGGGCATTGCCGTGGATGCCGTGATGGACAGCGTTTCCGTGAAAACGACCTTCAGCGATACGCTTTCCAAGCTGGGGATCATCTTCTGCTCCTTCAGCGAAGCAGTCCGGAATCATCCGGACCTGGTAAAACAGTACATGGGCTCGGTGGTACCCTATACCGATAATTATTTCGGCGCCCTCAACTCGGCGGTCTTCAGCGACGGGTCCTTCTGCTATATTCCCAAAGGCGTTCGCTGCCCGGTGGAGCTTTCCACCTATTTCAGGATCAACTCCGCCAACACCGGTCAGTTCGAGCGCACGCTCATCGTGGCCGAGGAAGGCAGCTATGTCAGCTATATGGAAGGCTGCACGGCTCCGCGCCGCGATGAAAACCAGCTGCATGCGGCCATTGTCGAGATCGTAGCCCTGAAGGATGCCGAAGTAAAATATGCCACGGTACAGAACTGGTATCCCGGGAACAAGAAAGGGGAAGGCGGGATCTACAATTTCGTGACCAAGCGGGGGATCTGCAAGGGAAGCCATTCCAAGATCTCCTGGACGCAGGTGGAGACCGGTTCCGCCATCACCTGGAAGTACCCGAGCTGCATCCTGCTCGGCGATCATTCGGTCGGGGAATTCTATTCGGTGGCAGTCACCAACAATTACCAGCAGGCCGATACCGGCACCAAGATGCAGCACCTGGGGAAAAATACCCGCAGCACGATCATCTCGAAAGGGATCTCGGCCGGCCGCGGGAACAACAGCTACCGCGGACTGGTCCGCATCACGAAGAATGCCGTCAATTCCAGAAATTATTCGCAGTGCGATTCGCTGCTGCTGGGCGACAAATGCGGGGCGCATACCTTTCCCTATATCCAGGTGGAGAATAAATCGTCGATCGTGGAACATGAAGCCACCACTTCGAAGATCTCCGAGGATCAGCTTTTTTACTGCCAGCAGCGGGGCATCGACACGGAAAGTGCGATCGGCCTGATCGTGAACGGCTATGCGAAGGAAGTGCTGAACAAGCTGCCGATGGAATTCGCGGTGGAGGCACAGAAGCTGCTTTCCATCAGCCTGGAAGGATCGGTCGGATGATAATAATTAGGCAATAAGATCAAATTGGAAATCAGTACTATCATAACGGTGAAATAATGCTATTATCTGTAAAAAACCTCCATGCCGGCATCAACGGCAACGAGATCCTGAAAGGGATCGACCTGGAAGTCGGGGTGGGGGAAGTGCATGCGATCATGGGTCCGAACGGGACCGGGAAAAGCACCCTGGCATCGGTCATTGCCGGAAGGGACGTCTTTGAAATAACACAGGGAGAGATCCGGTTCAAGGATAAGGACATCCGGACCCTCTCCGTGGAGGACCGCGCCCGCGAAGGGTTGTTCATCGGGTTCCAGTACCCGGTGGAGATCCCGGGGGTGAGCATCACCAACTTCATGCGGACAGCCGTCAACGAGATCCGTAAATACCGGGGACTGGATGTCCTGCCCGCGGGGGAGTTCCTGAAGCTGATGGAAGAAAAGAAACAGCTCGTGGAGATCCGTTCGTCGCTGACCAACCGCTCGGTGAATGAAGGTTTTTCCGGGGGGGAGAAAAAGAAGAACGAGATCTACCAGATGGCCATCCTGGAGCCGACGCTCGCCATCCTCGACGAAACCGATTCGGGACTCGATATCGACGCCCTGAGGATCGTCGCCAACGGGGTGAACAAGCTGCGGCGGAAAGACAACGCCTTTGTCATCATCACCCATTACCAGCGGTTGCTGGAATATATTATTCCGGATTTCGTGCACGTGCTCTTTGAAGGAAAGATCGTGAAGTCGGGCCGCAAAGAGCTGGCGGTCGAGCTGGAAGAAAAAGGATACGACTGGATCAGGAAGGAGATGAAATAAGCCATGCAGGAACCTGTCACCAAGGAACGGATGCTGGGACTGTTCGAGAAGAACCGTCAGGGGATTGTCCTGAACGACACCGGCCTGATCACCGGCATACGGGACCGGGCCATCGAGTCGTTCCGGAACCAGGGATTCCCGCATGCAAAGCTGGAAGAATGGCGCCACACCAGCCTGACCGAGAGCTTCGGGAAGGGATATGATTACTTTTTTAAACCCGGCCAGGAAACCGATATCCAGAAGGTTTTCCGTTGTAACATCCCCCACCTGGACACGGCGATCATCGGTCAGCTTAACGGATGGTACGTATCCAAAGACGTCCCGCTCCTGGAGCTGGGCAACGGGATCATCCTGGGGAGCCTGGCGGCCGCCTTTAAAAGATACCCGGAGATCATCGAAAAGCATTATTCGAAATATGCCGAAATCGGCGATAACGGATTTACCGCGCTGAACACGGCCCTGGCACAGGACGGGATCTTTATCTATGTCCCGGATAACGTCGGGAGCCCGAAGCCGATCCAGATGGTGAATGTGATCCAGGCCAATGAGAACCTGTTCCTCCATTCGAGGAACCTCATTGTGCTGGGGAAGAACAGCCGTCTCTCGGTGGT
>DATJQF010000055.1:0-17207 GCA_035505995.1 Bacteroidales bacterium | reverse complement strand
GGACTGGAAACCCTGGTGGATGAAGTCGGCAACGTCATCATCCGCAAGCCCGCCACCCGGGGAATGGAAAACCGCAAAGGAGTCGTCCTGCAGGGACATCTCGACATGGTTCCGCAGAAAAACAGCGATAAGGTCCACGATTTTGAGAAAGACCCGATCGACGCTTTCGTGGACGGAGAATGGGTGAAAGCCCGGGGAACCACTCTCGGCGCCGATAACGGGATGGGAGTCGCGGCCGCCCTGTCCGTCCTGGAGTCCAAAGACCTTACGCATGGACCGGTGGAGGCGCTTTTCACCATCGACGAAGAAACCGGGATGACCGGCGCGTTCGGCCTCAAAGCAGGCCTGCTCCACGGAGACATCCTTATGAACCTGGATTCGGAGGACGAAGGGGAGCTCTATATCGGCTGCGCAGGCGGCACCAACGCCAACATGATCTTCAAATACACTGAAGTTCAGGTGCCGGCCGGTGTCTCCGGCTTCAAGGTGAATGTGACCGGACTGAAAGGAGGCCATAGCGGGGTGGATATCCATCTCGGGCGAGGGAACTCCAATAAAGTGCTGAACCGCTTTCTCTGGCATGCTGCCGAAAAGCACGGGCTGAGGCTGGCCGCCATCGACGGGGGCAGCCTGCGGAATGCCATCCCCAGGGAATCCTTTGCGTGGGTGACAGTCCCGGATAAGATGAAAGAGGATTTTATCCGGTGCATCGGGGAATTCAGCGAGACGGTTCGCAAGGAGCTCTCGGCCGTTGAGCCGGATCTCAAAATGGAAGCCGTCCCCGCGGAACTGCCGAAAAAACTGATCGACGAAAAAACCCAGCATAACCTGTTCAATGCCATCTACGGTTGCCCGAATGCAGTCATCCGGATGAGCAACGAGATGCCCGGACTGGTGGAAACCTCCACTAACCTGGCGATCGTGAAATCGGAGAACGGGACCATCCGCGTGCATTGCCTCCTGCGGAGCTCCGTGGATTCTGCAAAAACGGACCTGGAGCACATGATCCGGTCGGTGTTCACCCTGGCAGGCGCGGAAGTTGGTTTCGACGGGCAGTACCCCGGCTGGAAACCGAACCCCGACTCCCCGATCCTCAAGACCATGCAGGAGATCTATAAAAAGAAGTTCGGGAAGGTGCCGGAAATAAAGGCCATCCATGCCGGACTCGAATGCGGCCTGCTGGGCGGGGTCTACCCGGCCTGGGACATGATCTCTTTCGGGCCCACGATCCGCTACCCGCACTCCCCGGATGAAAAAGTGAATATCGAAACGGTGAAGAAATTCTGGGACTACCTGGTGGAAACCCTGGCGAATATCCCGCAGAAATAAGGTTTCCCCCCGCTCTTGGTTTATACCGGAAAAAGTTTTACTTTTGCCGGCTCAAATCAGAAGAATATGACAAAACAGACATTTCAGCCCTCCAACCGCAAGAGAAAGAACAAACACGGTTTCCGCGAAAGGATGTCCACGGCCAACGGACAGAAAGTCCTGTCATCCAGAAGGGCAAAAGGGAGGAAAAAGCTCACCGTTTCCGATGAAAAGAAAGGGAAGAAATAATTTTTACCGTTGATTTAAACATTTTGTAACTTTCCGTTTGAAAAAGAAGATAATTGATTGATTATCTTCTTTTTCATTTTAATCCGAACCCCCATGAAAACCGATCTGTTAAAAAAATCCGCACCCTACCTGGCTGCCGTGGTCCTCTTCCTGGTCATCACCTTTGTTTATTTCAGCCCGCTGCTGGAAGGCAAGCGGATCCTCGGGAGCGATATCGTCCAGTTTAAAGGGATGTCGAAAGAGATCCAGGATTACCGGGACCGGACCGGCAAGGAAGCGCTGTGGACCAATTCCATGTTCGGCGGAATGCCCGCTTACCAGATCTCGGTAAAATACAAGGGAAACCTGCTCGGATACCTCGACCAGATCTTTACCCTGGGGTTGCCGCTTCCGGCCAACTATGTGTTCCTCTATTTCCTGGGATTCTTCCTCCTCCTGCTGGTGCTGGGGGTCAACCCCTGGCTGGCCATTGCAGGAGCCATCGGATATGCGTTTTCTTCCTATTTCTTCAATATCCTCGACGCGGGGCATAACTCACAGGCCCACGCCATCGGCTACATCGCACCGGTGCTGGCCGGGATCATCCTGACGTTCCGGAAAAAATACATCTGGGGCGGCATCCTTACGGCCGTGTTCCTCTCGCTGGAGCTCTATTCCAATCACCCGCAGATCACCTATTACATGGGGATGCTGGCGCTTATCCTGGGGATCGCCTGGCTCATCCAGTCGATCCGGGCGAAGGAGTTCGCCGCCTACCTGAAATCGATCGCGGTGATCGCCGTTGCCGTCCTGCTTGCGGTGCTGACCAACATCACCGTTCTCTGGGCTACCTATGAATACGGGAAATATACGATCCGCGGACGATCGGAGCTGACCACCGACAAAGAGAACCGGACTTCCGGCCTCGACCGGGACTATGCCACGATGTGGAGTTATGGTATTCCCGAAACGATGACCCTCCTGATCCCCGATTTTTACGGGGGCTCCTCCAACTACAAGCTGGGAGATAATTCAGCTACCGCCAAAGCGCTCCGCCAGAACAATATCCCGGAAGAGAACATCCGGCAGTTCATCAACCAGCCCCTGCCGCTGTATTGGGGCGACCAGCCGTTCACTTCCGGACCGGTCTATGCAGGCGCCATTATCATCTTCCTGTTTGTCCTGGGGATCCTGGTGGTGAAGGGTCCGCTGAAATGGGGACTGATCCTTGCCACCCTGTTGTCTATCCTGCTTTCCTGGGGTCATAACTTCATGTGGTTCTCCAACCTGTTCTTCGACTATTTCCCCGGGTACAATAAATTCAGAGCCATCACCATGATCCTGGTGATCGCTGAGGTGGCTATACCGATCCTCGGCATGCTGGCGCTTAAACAGGTGTTTGAAGAAGGACAGGACCGAAAAAAAATGATAAAGGCCCTGATCACGGCAGCTTCCATCACCGGTGGAATCGCACTGATCTTTGCCATCTTCCCCGGGCTGTTCTTCAGCTTCAATGGTTCCTCCGACAGCTCCACCGGTTTGCCGGACTGGCTGCTGCAGGGACTGCGGGATGACCGCCGCCGGCTGTTGCAGCTGGATGCCTTCCGTTCCTTCGTCTTCATCGCACTGGCGGCCGGTACGATCTGGCTGTCGCTGACCGGAAAGCTGAAGAGGTCTTACCTTTACGCCATCCTGGCCCTCCTGATCCTCGTCGATATGTTCGCCGTGGATAAAAGATTCCTGGGGAATGACACTTTCACGACCCGGTCCAAAACAGAGAACCCCATCCAGGCCACTGCAGCCGATGAGCAGATCCTTCAGGACAAAGATCCCGATTACCGGGTGATGAACCTGACGGTGCATCCTTTCATGGATGCCACCACCTCCTATTACCATAAATCGATCGGGGGATACCATGGAGCCAAGCTCCGCCGGTACCAGGAACTTATCGATTACCAGATCAGCAAGAATAATATGGCGGTCATGAACATGCTGAACACGAAATATTTTATCATCAAGGATAATAACAATAATCCCGTGGCCCAGCTCAATCCCGGCGCCCTGGGACATGCCTGGTTTGTCGGAACCATCCGGTGGGTCAACAATGCGGACGAGGAGATCAACGCCCTGACGCATTTCGATCCTTACGATACGGCCGTGGTGGATCGGCGGTTCGCAGCCATGATCGGGAATATGACTCCGGCCAGGGATACCTCGGATTGGATCCGGCTGGATCAGTATGAGCCTAATGACCTGCAGTATTCCTTCCGGACGAAGAAGGATGGGCTGGCTGTCTTTTCCGAGATCTATTATCCTGCCGGATGGAATGCATATCTGGACGGCAAGCTGAGTCCGTACTTCCGGGCCGACTATGTCCTCCGGGCGATGATCCTCCCGGCCGGTGCCCATAAGGTGGAGTTCCGCTTTGAGCCGAAGGTCTATTACACCGGGGAAAAGATCTCCCTCGCCAGCTCGGTAATCCTGATCCTGCTGGTGCTGGGATTCGGGGCATTCGGCATCGTCCGGATGCGGAAAAAACCGGAATGAAAAAAGCGCTGGTCATAACCTATTACTGGCCTCCCAGCGGGGGAGCCGGAGTGCAGCGGTGGCTTAAATTCGTTAAATACCTCCGCGAATTCGGCTGGGAGCCGGTGATCTTCACTCCCGAAAACCCGGAATTCCCGGAAACCGACCCTTACCTGGAAAAAGAAATTCCTGCCGGCATCGAGGTGATCCGTGCCCCGATCTGGGAACCCTATGAATATTACAAGCGGATCTCGGGAAAGAAAAAAGGAGAACGCATCCAGGCGGCTTTCCTCTCCGAGAAAAAGAAAAATCCGGCGACGGAGAAATTGTCGGTCTGGATCCGCGGGAACCTCTTCATTCCCGATGCCCGGAAATTCTGGATCCGGCCGGCAACCCGGTTCCTGGTGAAATATCTTGCGGATCACCCGGTGAATGTCATTGTCTCTTCCGGACCCCCGCACAGCATGCATGTGATCGCCGGGAAAGTTTCAGACAAGCTAAAGATACCCTGGCTGGCGGATTTCAGGGATCCCTGGACGGGCATTGACTTTTACAGGGACCTCCGCCTCACCCGTTATGCCGACCGCCGCCATCATCGGCTTGAGCAGGAAGTGCTGAGGAAGGCCGGGTGCGTGACCGTGGTGGGTCCTTCCATGGCGGAGGACATGAAGGCGATCTTTCCAAGGAAATATGAGGTGGTCACCAACGGGTATGATCCGGAGGATGTGGAAGCGGCCGGGACGATTGACCCCGATCCCGAATTTTCTATCTCCCACATCGGTACCCTCACCGGATCCCGTAACCTGCAGGTACTCTGGACCGCACTAAAACAACTGACGGATGAAAATGAGGATCTCCGGAAGGACCTGGCGATCAAGCTGGTGGGGAAAGTCGACTTTTCCGCTACCGAGGCGATCCGGCAATCCGGACTGGAAGGATATGTCTCCCGAACGGAATATCTCCCCCATAAGGACGTGATCCGGGTTCAGAAGGCCTCCCGGGTCCTCCTGCTGCTCATCAACGATACCCCCAATGCCAGAAGCATTCTGACAGGGAAGTTCTTCGAATACATGGCTTCGGGAAGGCCGGTGCTGTGTATCGGGCCGGAGGACGGGGATGCGGCGAAAATAATTTATGAGACCCGGACCGGTCTGGTCTCCGGTTATCACGATCTTGAAAAGACCCGGAATAATATCCTCGCGCTGTATAAAGATTTTAAAAAGGGAAAGCTTCAGATGGAGTCAACCGGAGTGGAACGGTTCTCCCGGAAAGCGCTGACGCAAAGAATGTCAGTTTTGATGGATAACCTGGCAGCCGCAAAGTAAAAGAACCCCGCCTGATCTTTCATTCGACCCTGCTCCCGGAAGAATCATATTTAATGATCGCTTTGGTCTTCCACCTGCCGGTCCGGTAATACAGGTACGAGAGGGTGACCCCGAAACACCAGCCGATCGGTATCGACCACCAGATCCCGTTGATGCCCAGCCACCGGCTGCCGGATAATGCGACGGCCGACGGGATCCGGATCACCCACAGGGCGATCAGGGTGATGAACATCGGGATCAGGGTGTCGCCGGCGCCCCGCATGATGCTCCCGGTGACGAACATGGCGGAGAATACCAGGTAAAAAGCGCCTACGATCCTCAGGTAATTTCTCCCGATCTCGACTACCGCCGGATCAACCGTAAACAGCATCATGATGTACTTACCCAGGAATACGGCAATGCAGGAGATGCCAAGGGAGATCAGGGTGGTCATGATCAACGTGGCCCGGAAGCCGGCCTTCACCCGCTCCGGCTTGTTGGCCCCGAGGTTCTGGCCGACAAAGGTGGAAAGTGCAATGGAAAAGCTCATGGCCGGCATCAGGGCAAAGGTATCGACCCGCCCGGCCGTGCTGTACGCCGCATTCGCATCCACGCCGAATTTATTTACGATCCCGTACAGGGCGATCCCTCCCAGCGCAACGAAAGTCTGCTGAAACCCGGTCGGAAGCCCGATCCGGATCGCCTTCTTGAAAACCTCGCCGTCGAAGGTAAGGTCCCGCCAGTGGAACCGGACCACCTTGTGATATTTATTCAGGTACAGGATCTGGCTGAAGAAGGCCAGGGACTGGGAAATTACCGTCCCGAGAGCCACCCCCGCCACTCCCCAGTGAAATCCAACGACAAAAACAATGTCCAGGATAATATTGAGAAGCACCGAGCCGATCAGGAAATACAGCGGGGTCTTCGAATCGCCGAGACCCCGAAGGATGGCGCTGGTTCCGTTGAATCCGAAGAGGAAGACCAGTCCGGCAAAATAGATGTTCAGGAACAGGACGGCATCCGGGATAATGTCCTCCGGCAACCGGATCAGCCGGAAGATCGGCTTGCTCAGCAGGATGCCTGCAATCGTAACTATCAGGGAGGCAAAGAACAGGAATACGTAAAGGGTGTTAATCGTCCGGGCCACCTTCGTCATGTCCCTGGCTCCGAAATACTGGGAGACCACGATGGTGAACCCCATGGTGATGCCGATGATGAAGGAGATCAGCATGAAGATGATGGGGAACGAAGTTCCCACCGCTGCAAGGGCACCTTTCCCGATAAATCTCCCCACGACCACACTGTCGACGACATTGTACATCTGCTGGAAGATATTTCCCAGCAGCATCGGCACGGCAAACCGGAGGATCAGCTTACCCTCATTCCCATAACTAAGGTCTTTCATAAAGCACGCGGAGAACCGGCAAAGGTACGGATAATTGGGGTTTTTGTATCTTTGCCCGGCAACAGTTCGTTCTATCGCTCCGGCCTGCCTTCGCGGCGGACCGGGGAGGAAAGTCGGGACAACACAGAGCGCCATACTTCCTAACGGGAAGGTTCCCGCGCTGAGAAGTTCGGGAAACAGAGAGTGCCACAGAAAATTACCGCCCCGGGAAACCGGGGTAAGGGTGAAAATGTGAGGTAAGAGCTCACATCGCATCCTGGCGACAGGGTGCGGGGGTAAACCTTATGGGTTGAAAGACCAAATATACCGGTTGTCAAGGGTGGCTCGCCCGATGCCGGGGGGTAGGTCGATGAAGCGGTGTGGCGACATCCCGCTCAGATAAATGATAGAAGATCACAGAATCCTGCTTACAGAACTGTTGCTTTTTTTAATGAGACTGGCATTTTACGAGCAAGGAAAGTAAAATGATGAGTCGAATAAATCCCGGGTGCACAGCACGGGGGATCTGACAACTTGGTTCAATTTCAGAGCTACGAACAGCCTGGTATGAAGATTTTATCCGTCGTGGGAGCCCGGCCTCAGTTCATCAAGGCGGCCGCCGTGTCCCGGGCGCTGGCGAAACAGCCCGGCGTGAGGGAGATCCTGGTTCATACGGGCCAGCATTACGACGAGAACATGTCGGGCATTTTCTTTAAGGAGCTCGATATCCCCGAACCCGATTATAACCTGGAAGTAGGATCCGGCAGTCATGCCTGGCAGACAGGCAATATGCTGAAAGCGCTCGAGGAGGTGATGATCCGGGAAAAACCGGACTGGACGCTCGTTTACGGGGATACAAATTCAACGCTGGCCGGAGCGTTGTCGGCGGTGAAGCTTCATATCCCGGTCGCCCATGTGGAAGCCGGCCTGCGCAGCTTCAACCGGCTGATGCCGGAAGAGATCAACCGGATTGCGACTGACCGGATCTCCGATCTCCTGTTCGCCCCTACCCTGACGGCCATGGGGCACCTCGAAAAAGAAGGCCTGGGACCGATCTCCTGCTTTACCGGAGACGTGATGTACGATTCGATCCTCTATTACCGGGATAAGATCCAAAAAACAGGAGCCGGGGCAGCCTGGCGCGATATCGCTCCGCCCTTCTTTCTGGCCACCATTCACCGGGCTGAGAATACCGATGACCCGGCCCGGCTGAAAAATATTTTCCGGGCTTTCGCGGGTATCAAGAGCCGTATAGTACTTCCCCTTCATCCGAGGACCCGCAACCTGCTGTCGGTCATCCAGCCCGTGCCGGAGAATGTCACGATAACCGAGCCCGCCGGCTACCTGGATATGATCCGGCTGACGCTGGAGGCCGGGAAGGTGCTGACCGACTCGGGAGGGCTTCAAAAGGAAGCCTATTTCCTGGGTACCCCGTGCATCACCCTCCGCAACGAGACCGAATGGGTGGAAACCGTTCATGACGGGTGGAATACCATCACCGGGACCGACCCCCGGAAAATCCTCCTCGCCGCAAGTCTTCCAAAGCCCGAAAAACCCCGTAAAGACCTTTTCGGAAAAGGCAATGCCGCCACGATCATTGCTGAAAGGCTGAAATAATTCATGTAACAGCTTAACTTTCTTTGTTCTAAGAAATATTGATTATCTCAGCTTACTACCTTTACCTCCTGCATCTTCTCTCCTAAATCCCACTTTTTTTTCTGCCTCCCCCTTTCTGTGTTCCACCCGCAATTCTTAACCAGAGATTGTTAATAAAATGCTTGATTTTCCTGCTGTTTTCTTATAATTTATGTCGGGAAAATTTCGTATTTTTGTTCAGAAGTCTGTTAAAGTAATTTACTGATTATGAATGATATAGAAAAAGAACTTGCGAGTCAGAACTATACTGCCGAAAACATCCAGGTCCTGGAAGGTTTGGAAGCTGTCAGGAAGCGGCCTGCCATGTACATCGGCGACGTGAATATCAGGGGGTTACACCATCTGGTGTATGAAGTGGTTGATAATTCGATTGATGAGGCCCTGGCAGGGTACTGCAATGCGATCGATGTCGTGATCCATGAGGATAATTCGATTACCGTCTCCGATAACGGCCGGGGGATCCCTACCGATTTTCATGAAAAAGAGCAGAAGTCGGCGCTGGAAGTGGTGATGACCGTCCTTCATGCCGGGGGAAAATTCGATAAGGATTCTTATAAAGTTTCCGGAGGGCTGCACGGGGTAGGAGTCTCCGTGGTCAACGCCCTCTCGTCCGAGCTGAAAGTGACCGTATTCCGTGCGGGAAAGATCTTTGAGCAGGAATATGCCTTCGGCAAGCCGCTGTATGAAATTAAAACGACCGGAGAGACCGCTAAAACAGGGACGGTGACGACCTTCAAGCCGGACCATACGATTTTCATTACCGAAAGGTTCGATTACGAGATCCTCAGTTCCCGCCTGCGGGAACTGGCCTTTCTCAACAAAGGCATTACCCTGACGATCACGGATGAACGGGAACAAAATGACGACGGGTCCCGGCAAAAGGACGTGTTTTATTCCGCCAACGGCCTGCGCGATTTCATCGACTACCTGGATGCCAACCGCGAAAAGCTGATGCCGGAACCTATCGCCATCGAAGGGGAGCGGAACGGGATCCCGATCGAGATCGCCATGCAGTACAATACCTCCTTCGCGGAAAACATCCATTCCTACGTCAACAACATCAACACCCACGAAGGGGGAACCCACCTGGCAGGATTCCGCCGGGCGCTCACCCGCACCCTGAAGGGATATGCCGACAAGACCGGGATGCTCTCCAAGCTGAAGTTCGATATCAACGGAGATGATTTCCGCGAAGGACTGACCGCCATCATTTCAGTGAAAGTGCAGGAGCCCCAGTTCGAGGGACAGACAAAGACCAAGCTGGGGAATAACGAGGTGATGGGAGTGGTGGATCAGCTGGTGAGCGAGTTGCTGGCCTACTACCTGGAAGAGCACCCGAAAGAAGCCAAAACGATCGTGAATAAAGTGATCCTGGCCGCCACCGCGCGTCATGCCGCCCGTAAGGCCAGGGAACTGGTCCAGCGCAAAGGGGTCCTCGGGGGATCCGGCCTTCCCGGCAAGCTGGCCGATTGCTCCGAGCGGGACCCGGCCGTCTGCGAGATCTACCTGGTGGAAGGGGATTCGGCAGGAGGCACGGCCAAGCAGGGCCGCGACCGCCGCTTCCAGGCCATCCTGCCCCTGAGGGGAAAGATCCTCAACGTGGAAAAGGCCATGCAATACAAGATCTTCGACAGCGAAGAGATCAAGAATATCTTCACCGCCCTGGGAGTCACCATCGGAACGGAGGAGGACAGCAAGGCACTAAACCTGGAAAAACTCCGTTATCACCGTATCATCATCATGACGGATGCGGATGTGGATGGCAGCCATATCTCCACCCTGATCCTCACCTTCTTCTTCCGCTATATGAAGGAACTGATCGAGAACGGGCACGTATATATCGCCACCCCGCCCCTTTACCTGATCAAGAAAGGCAATAACCAACGTTACTGCTGGACGGAAGAACAACGCCTGCAGATCGTCCAGGATCTCTCGGGCAACGGCAAGGAAAGCGGCGTGCATATCCAGCGCTACAAGGGCCTCGGGGAGATGAACGCGGAACAACTCTGGGAAACCACCATGAATCCCGAGCTGCGGACCCTCCGGCAGGTTACCATCGAGAACGGCACGGAAGCCGACCGGATCTTCTCCATGCTGATGGGGGATGATGTTCCGTCCCGCCGCGAATTCATTGAAAAGAATGCCAGGTACGCCAATATTGACGCATAAGCCCGGGTTTAACAACTGGAATCCATGAAACAAAAGAAGGTCATATATATAATTGCCGGGATCATCCTCCTGGCAATTGTTCTCTATCTGGTCTTCTCAAGAAGCACCTCCCAAAAGGTGATCCTCGTCAAGGTCAAGAAGGGCTCGCTGCCCATCGAAGTGACCACCACCGGTGAACTGATGGCCAAGAGTTCCGAGAAGATCTACGGTCCCCCGGGACTCCGCCAGGTCCAGATCTGGCAGGTCAAGATACAGGATATCATCCCCGACGGTACCGTGGTGGATTCGGGCCATTATGTCGCCACCCTTGACCGGACCGAGATCTCAAACAAAATCAAGGATGAGCAGACCGACCTGGAGAAGTTTGAGACCCAGCTTACCAAAACCCGCCTGGATACCTCCCTGGAGCTCCGCAGCGCCCGGGACGAGCTCATCAACCTGAAATATTCCGTGGAGGAAAAAAAGATCACGCTGGAGCAATCCAAGTACGAACCGCCGGCCACCATCCGCCAGGTGCAGATGGACCTGGAAAAAGCGGAACGTTCCCTCAGCCAGGCGGAAACGAACTATAAGCTCAGATACCAGAAAGCGGTTGCAAACATGCAGGAAGTGAACGCTTCCTACACGCAGGCCCAGCGAAAGCTGGATGACCTGCAACAAGTCGACAAACAGTTCACGATCACTGCCCCCAAAGCAGGCATGGTGATCTACCGCAGGAACTGGGACGGGTCCAAGCTGGGAATCGGTTCCCTATACAATGCCTGGGAAAACGTCGTGGCGGAACTGCCCGACCTGCGGGTAATGATCTCCAAGACTTATGTCAACGAGATCGACATCAGTAAAGTAAAAGTCGGGCAACCTGTAAAAGTGGGCATCGACGCCTTTCCTGAAAAAAAGTTCACCGGGAAGGTCACCGAGGTGGCCAACATCGGGGAACAACTCCAGAATTCCAATGCCAAAGTGTATGAGGTCCGGATCCTGGTAAACGAGTTCGATTCCATCCTGCGGCCGGCAATGACCACCAAGAATACCATCGTTACCTCAGTGGTTGACAATGTTCTGCATATCCCGATCGAAGCGGTCTTCAGCAATGATTCGCTCAGCTATGTATTTAAAAAGAGCAGCGGAGGCCTGGTCAGGCAACAGGTGATCGTGGGGCTTTCGAACGACAATGAGATCATCATCCGGGAAGGGCTGAAAGAAGACGATGAAGTGAGCATGGTCCTGCCGGACAATGGCGAAAAGGTTAAACTGGTCCTCCTTTCTCCGGATATCCTTGCAAAATATAAAAACAAGCCGGCATCTCCGGCACCTGCAAAAAAACCCCCCGATACCCTGAATAAGTCGATCCCTGCAAATATCCGGCAGATCATCAAATCCACCTCAAACTGACGGTCCGTGTTCGAACGGTATACATATATCCTGAACATCGCCGTCGAAGCGGTTTTTGTAAATAAATTCCGGTCGATGCTCACCGCGCTCGGGATTATTTTCGGGGTCGCAGCCGTAATTGCCATGATGGCCATCGGAAAAGGGGCTCAGAAAGAGATCCTCGACCAGATGAAGCTGATCGGGGTGAATAATATTATCATCCAGCCCAAATCCGCACATCAGAAAAGCCAGGAAAAATCCTCCGGGCAATCCAGTACCTCAACCAACGATCAATCCTCACAGGACCAGAAGGAAAAATCAAAATATTCTCCGGGGCTTACCCTGCTGGATGCGGAGAGCATCAGGGAATTGATCCCCACGGTGAAGGTGGTCAGCCCGGAAGTTTCCTTCGAAGTTGATGTGATGAAAGATGCCCGGAAGACCAGGAACAATGTGACCGGGGTGACGCCCGACTTTTTCAGGATCTTCCTGCTGGACCTCCAGGAAGGAGAAATGTTCAATGACGAGCAACTCCGCCAGGGCAAAGCAGTATGCATCCTGGGATCCTCCATCCGGGCAAAGTTCTTCCCGTCCGAAGATCCGGTCGGCAAAGAGATCAAATGCGGTCCCATCTGGCTCACGGTCATAGGAGTCCTGAAGCAGCGGGAGCTCGCATCCTCCTCCGTCGAAGACCTGGGGATCTCCGACTATAACAACTCGATCTATGCGCCGATCCTTACCCTCCTCCTGAGGTACAAGGACAGGAGCCTTACCCAGTCATCCTCTGAAGGGAACACCGTGTACTTTGACCGGGGATCCTATACGGTCGTGACCGGTGAGGAAGCAGGAGAAGGCAACAACCAGCTCGACAAGATCGTGGTGCAGGTGAAAGAAAGCGAGGATATCCCGGCAACGACCCAGCTTCTCACGCGGATGATAAAACGCCGTCACCAGGGCGTCGAAGATGTTGAAATCAAGGTGCCCGAGCTGCTCCTGAAGCAGGAACAAAGGACCAAGGATATCTTCAATATCGTCCTGGGAGCCATTGCCAGCATTTCCCTGCTGGTGGGAGGCATCGGGATCATGAACATCATGCTGGCATCGGTCATGGAACGGATCAAGGAGATCGGTATCCGCCAGGCTATCGGCGCACGGAAACAGGATATCATCCTGCAGTTCCTCACCGAGGCAACGCTGATCAGCCTCACCGGGGGGATCTTCGGCATCGTGCTGGGAATTGCCCTTTCAAAGATCATTACCGGCATCACCGGGATCCTGACGATCGTTTCAGGATGGTCGGTCGTCGTTTCCTTCGTGGTCTCCGCCGGTGTGGGGATCATTTTCGGATATATGCCTGCCAGGCGGGCTTCCATGCAGGATCCTGTTGCTTCACTGAGATACGAATAAGATGTAACCTCCTATATGAGCCGGTATTTACGAATCCTCCCCATCCTTCTCCTGGCAATCCTGCTTCCGGCCTCCCGGGGAATGGGGCAAACCCGCCCCCGCCTGATCACTCTCGAGGATGCCCTGGAGATCGCAAGGAAGCAATCTCCCGATGCACTGAACTCCAAGCAGCAATTCAGGGAAAGCTTCTGGGAATATAAAAGCTTCCGGGGAACCTACCTGCCCCAGATCGGGGTGACGGCAACCATCCCGAACCTGAACCGGGCCATCACTAAATACACCAATCCGAACGGCACGGAAGGATACGTCACCCAGGAATATGTCAGCTACACCGGAAACCTTTCCGTGAGCCAGCGGATCGGATGGACGGGGGGAACGGTGTTCCTGAATTCCGGCCTGCAGCGAATTGATAACCTGGGCGACAGCCTTTACACGTCTTATCTTTCCACTCCCGTCAACATTGGATATTCCCAGCCCATTTTTACTTTTAATCCCTACCGCTGGGACCGGAAGATCGAGCCCATGAAGTACAATGAAGCCAAGAGGAAATACCTGGAAGATGTGGAACAGATCTCCATTACCACCACCAACTATTTCTTCGATCTCCTGGAAGCCCAGGTGGAAAAAGAAATTGCCCAGACCAACCTCGCCAATTACGACACGCTCTACCGGATCGCGAAAGGCAGGTATGAGCTGGGCAAAATAGCGGAGAATGACCTGCTGGGGCTTGAGCTCGATTTCCTGGAAGCCCAGGCGGCGGTGGAAAATGCCAACCTGGGTCTGGATAATGCCCTGTTCCGGTTCCGGTCATACCTCCGTCTGAAAGATACGACCGCCATCCAGCTGGTCCCTCCCGTAAACATTAATTTTTTCCCTATCGACGCAACCTCCGCCATCGATCACGCGGAGAAGAACTCTTCGACCGCCATTGACTTTCAACGGAGGCTCCTCGAAGCGCAACGGGATGTCCGGCAGGCGAAGATGGAAAACCGGTTCGATGCCCAGCTCACGGCTGTCTTCGGACTTACCCAGACGGCCGCGACCCTGCCTGAATCCTATAATAACCCGATGGACCAGCAACAGGTTTCGCTGGGACTGTCCATCCCCATTGTAGACTGGGGGGTGTCCCGGGGAAAGATAAAAATGGCGGAGTCCCAGCAGGAGATCGTCAAGAATGCCGTGGAGCAGGAGATCATCGATTTCAAGCGGAATGTTTACCTGAAGGTCGTGCAGTTCAATATGCAGAAGAACCAGCTGATGATCGCCTCCAAATCGGATACCGTGGCCAGGAAGACCTATGATGTCACCAAATCACGGTACCTGATCGGTAAGATTAACAGCATTCTCGATCTGAACAATGCACAGATCAAAGCCGACGATGCCCGGAAAAACTTTTATGCGGCCCTGCAGACCTACTGGCGAAGCTATTTCGAGATCCGCAAAATGACCCTCTTCGATTTTTCAAATAACCTTCCCCTCTCTTTTCAGTTCGAGGATGTGAGGCCCTGAAAAGACCGGTCTCTTAATTAACCTCTTTTAATGCCTGCCGGGAATTATAGAACCGGGTCAGGATAAAGCTTTCCCTGAAGGAAAAGGTTTCCCGGGAACCGAAATGATCCTTAAAATAGGTATAGATCCTGTGATCCGGGTCCACCAGGGAAGACCATTCCTCGAAATACAGTATTTCCCGGCTGCCCTTGACAAGATTCGTATCCATCTGCTCCGGGCGGAGCAATGCAAACACCCCGGACCGGTTCAGCCTGCCGGTGAAGTCGCGGTAATCCCTGAATATTTCAGGATCATAATAGTAGGCAAATCCTTTATCCAGCCACCCCGGACAGATGAACACCGTGGTGCCCGGTGTTTTTAACTCCCGGATCTTCAATACCGCCTCCTTGATTCTCCTGTTATTATCCGGATCCGGTTTGAAGGTGGCGATCATCAATGAAAGCGCGGCTAAGGATAGCAGAAAATAAACCGGGGCCCTGGACCCCAGGTAATCCAGCGACCGTGCCACGAGAAGAAAAAATGCCGGCGATACGAATACCAGGTACCGGTCCAGGAACATGGGAAGCCGGAAGGAAACCAGGAACATCAGCAGGTAAGGGAGGAAGAACCATACCAGGATGAATGCGGTGACCGGATTTACCCGGGAGTTGCTCTTTGCGCGTACCGCGAACAGGATAAAAGCCAGGGTCATCGAGGATAAAAAGAACACGGTCGTGACCGGTGCATTCGAGAACCTCCACACCATGGTATACAGGTCGCTGATCACCGGCGCCGGCACCCAGGTGCCGGTGGAAAGAGTAGTGGTGAAACGGGTGATCAGGACAAAGAAGTAAGGCAGGAACCCGATGAGGACGCCCAGGAATCCCCACACGGTTTTCCTCAGCACCCTCTGCCTGAACTCCCTGAAGACCATGCTGCAAAACAGCTGAAGCAGCAGAACGATCCATCCGAAAAAGTGGGAGTATACCAGGAGGATCCCGGTCAGCAGGTATGCCGCCGCAGTCTTTTTGCTCTCCGGATTTGAATACATCCGCAGATACAGGAACATCGACAGCAGGGTCAGGAAAACGAAGAGCGGGTAGACCCTGGCCTCGTGTGCAAACTGCATCTCATAGTTTGAGAAGGTGAAGAACAGCGCGCCCAGGATCCCGGTTCTCACCGACAGGTGATCTTTCCCTATGCGGTACAGGAAATAAACCGCTCCCGTGCTGAACAGCATCGAAGGGAACCTGACGGCGAACGGGGAGATGCCGAACAGCCGGATCCAGAAGTGCATGAGGATAAAGTGAAGGGGCGGGTTGTTCTCCGATTTCAGCATTTCAAACAGCGTCCGGAAATCGGCCTGGGCATAGAACAGTGTGAAAGGCTCATCCTGTGCGAGGTCGCGGTGACCGAGCCACAGGGTCCGGAGCACCAGGTTCAGCAGAACCAGCGCCGCCGGGATGACTGCCGGGACCAGGTATTTCCGCCAGCCGGGGGATTCACTCCAGGCCTTTGGCTTCATTCCAGAAAACATCCATTTCATCCAGGGTCATTTCGTGCAGGGGCTTGTTCATCGCTCCCGCCTTTTCTTCCAGGTACCGGAACCGCCGGATGAATTTACGGTTGGTGCGTTCCAGTGCATCTTCCGGGTTGATATCGATGAACCGTGCATAATTCACCAGGGCGAAAAGAAGATCGCCGAGCTCCTCCTCCTTTTTTTCCGCCTTTTCGTTCCGTTTCACGGCTTCCCTGAGTTCCAGCAACTCCTCCTGCACTTTTTCCCATACCTGCTCGGGATGATCCCAGTCGAACCCCACCCCGCTTGCTTTTTCCTGGATCCGGAACGCCTTCACCACGGCGGGCAGCGATCCGGGAACACCCGACAGCACCGATTTATTCCCTTTTTCCTTTAACTTGATCCTCTCCCAATTGTCCTTGACCTCTTTTGCGTCCTTTACTTTCACTTCGCCGAAAATGTGGGGATGACGGTGAATCAGCTTGGCAATGATATTTTTCAGCACGTCCAGGATATCGAACGCACCTTGCTCGGAGGCTATTTTAGAATAAAATACCAGGTGAAGCATGAGATCTCCCAGCTCCTTCTGAATGCCTTCCAGGTTCTTTTCAAGGATGGCATCCGAAAGCTCGTAAGTCTCCTCGATCGTCAGATACCGTAAGCTTTCCAGGGTCTGCTTCTTGTCCCAGGGGCATTCCGCCCGCAGCCGGTCCATGATCTCCAGCAGCTCTCTGAATGCGGCAACTTTTTCTTCCATCCGTAGTTAATTTCTGCAAAAGTACAGATTTATAAACTCTCCGGTTTCCCCGGCACGGAGAACCTTCGTGCGTACGACAATTCCTGATAT
>DATJQF010000054.1:0-11061 GCA_035505995.1 Bacteroidales bacterium | reverse complement strand
GCCGTGGCCGAGCTGGCCCTGGGGATGATGGTGTATTATGTACGCAATTTCTTCAACGGCAAACCGGGAACCGAGCTGAAGGATAAGAAACTCGGCATCCATGCCTACGGGTATGTAGGAAAGAATGTTGCCCGGATCGCGAAAGGGTTCGGCATGGAAGTCTATGCCTTTGACCCGTTCGTCGCGAAGGAAGCGATCGAAAAGGACGGCGTCAAATGCCTGGGGTCCGCGGAGGAATTATACCGTACCTGCAATTTTGTTTCCCTGCATATTCCGGCGAACAGCCAGACCAAGCTTTCGATCAACTACGACCTGCTCTCGAAGATGCCGGCTCCGGCAGTACTGGTAAATACAGCCCGGGCGGAGGTCATCCACGAGGCGGACCTGCTGAAGATGTTCGAGGCGAGAAAGGATTTTGCGTATCTGTCGGATGTGGAGACCACCAACAAAGCCGACCTGGAGGCGAAATTCAAAGGCAGGTTCTTCTTTACCCCGAAAAAAATGGGGGCCCAGACGGAAGAAGCCAATATCAATGCCGGGATCGCAGCAGCAAAGCAGATCGTGCAATTTATCAAGACCGGGGACCGTACGTTCCAGGTGAATAAATAAAATAGTCAGCCTGATTTGGAAGATCTGATAAAACAACCATATTGCTCCTTCTTAGTATTCACTAAATTCTGGGAATTATGGAAACTGAACAGGAAAAACTGACTACATTTTTCAGGTTTGAGGACCTTCGGATCTACCACAAAGCGCTGGAGTACATTAATTGGGCGTATGGAGTCTCCACCAATGCAGGCAATCACCTTTTTGCAAAATATTTCTTTGAAAAATTCATCAGTTCCGCGAGCGGGATTGCGCTGAACATTGCGGAGGGCTCGTCAAGGAATAAGAGTCAATTTGTATACTATTTGAAAATGGCGAAGAGTTCCGTCAGGGAATGCGTCGTACTCACCACGATCGGTCAGGCTCATCATTTTCTTCCCAAGGATAAATTCGAGGAATCGAAGATCCAGCTGATGGAGATGACCAAGATGATCGGGGCTCTGATCGGATCCCTGCAACGGAGCGTAAAACCAGGAGAAACCGCGGACGAAGAAGAGGAAGAAGCCGCCTGACCCCCGGGAACGCTGCTAAACTAAAAATTTACTGATCCATGGCTATACTGAAAGCATTCAGAGGCATCCGGCCTCCTGCAGATCTTGTGAAAGAAATCGCCTCCCGGCCGTATGATGTGTTGAACTCCCAGGAAGCAAGAGGGGAAGCAAAAGGGAATCCCTATTCGCTGCTTCATATCATTAAACCCGAGATCGATCTCCCTCCCGAAACCGACGTCCATTCCGGGCCGGTCTATGAGAAGGCCCGGGAGAATTTCGAGCATTTCCTGAAATCCGGATGGCTGATCCCGGATGAGGGGGAATACCTCTATATCTACGGCCAGACCATGAATAAAAAGACCCAGTACGGGATCGTGGGCTGCGCGGGCGTGGAGGATTATATGAAAGGGATCATCCGGAAGCATGAGCTGACGAGAAAGGACAAGGAGGAAGACCGGATGAAGCATGTGCGCATCACCAACGCCAACATGGAACCGGTCTTCTTCACGTACCCGGCCGTACCGGAGATCGACAAGATCGTTTCCGGGATCGTTACCCGGGAAAAGCCGGAATATGATTTTGTCTCCTCCGACGGGATCGGGCATCATTTCTGGGTGATCCGTGACAGCGGTACGATCCGGAAGATCATCGAGCTGTTCGCCAGGATCCCCTATACCTATGTTGCCGACGGGCATCACCGCACCGCCGCGGCCGCGCTGGTCGGGAACGAAAAAAAGTCCCTCAACCGGAAGCACAGGGGGAACGAGGAATATAATTATTTCCTGGCCGTGCATTTTCCCGACAACCAGCTGACCATTATCGATTATAACCGGCTGGTGACCGACCTGAATGGTTTGTCGGACGAACAATTCCTGAACAAGCTGGCCGAAGTGTTTACGATCGAAGAAAAAGGGACCGGGATCTACAAGCCGTCGACCCTCCATAACTTCAGCCTCTACCTGGGCGGAAAATGGTACTCCCTCACTGCAAAACCCGGTACCTTTAATGATTCCGACCCTATCGGGGTGCTGGATGTCACGATCCTTTCGAGGCTCGTACTGGACCAGATCCTCGCCATTAAAGATCTCCGCACCGACTGCCGGGTGGATTTCGTAGGCGGGATCCGCGGACTGGGCGAGCTGAAGCGAAGGGTGGACAACGGGGAGATGAAGGCGGCTTTCGCCCTGTACCCTGTTTCGATGAAGCAACTGATCGATATCGCCGATTCGGGGAACATCATGCCCCCCAAAACCACCTGGTTTGAGCCCAAGCTGAGATCGGGCCTGGTGGTTCATTCCCTGGACTGATCCCGGTACCGGTCAGTCTCCCACATATTCATTAAAAGATACCTGCAGGTAGGCTTTCCCTTCATGGATCAGGGAATCCCTGATGGCCGGATCCGCCTCCAGGAAATAAAAATAGTTGGGGCCCTCGTCCCAGCAGAACCATCCGTCGGGACGGATCCATCCTATCCCATCCTCCGTGGCATACTGGGCGAACTGCTGGCTGCCCGGGTTGAAGAGGTTCTTGCTCCAGTGGAAAGCCTGGGCCGGTATCCCCATCTGGGCCAGCAGCGTGGCGGGAAGGTCATGCTGGTTGCCCAGATGATGCCATACCGTTCCCCGGTACTGTTCCTTGATCACCTTGCCGTAAAACAGCAACGGGATCTTATGGTAATATTTTGAATTAGGATGCCAGTTCCGGTAGGAATTGTGACTGTGATCGGCGACGATGATGAATAAGGTGCTGTCGAACCATGGCTCATGGCTTACTTTCCGGAAATAATCCCCGAGGCAGTGATCGGTGTAATAAGCCCCGTTGATGTATTCGTGTTCGTTATCGCCCCAGTTCAACGGCTTCGGGTAGGGCTGATCGTAGGGGGAATGCGTGCTCACGGTGAAAAGCGCCGAGAAGAAAGGCTGCTGCTGCTTGCCCAGGTCGTGCAGCTGGTAATCGAGCGTGTACTGATCGTGGATCCCCAGCTTCCCCCGCGGAAGGGAGGACGGGAAATCGTACCCCTCCATGATCTTCCCGAAATTATTGTACATGATATATCCTTTGATATTGCCGTAGATCAGTTGTCCGCCGAAATAAAAGGACGTGGAATACCCGTTGGAGTTCAACAGGCGAGGCAGGCTGGGCAGCTTGACGAATTTATCGGGCTGCACCGTGATGGAAGAAAGCGGGATGGCGGGAAACCCGCTGAAGATGCAGGCCATTCCCTGCTCCGACCGGGATCCGGAAGCATAGATCTGATCGAACAGGATCCCTCCTTTTTCCAGCTCATGGAATTCGGGGGTGATGCCGGGCTTGCCTCCGAGGTCTTCGACCAAGTCGGCCGACCAGCTTTCCAGGATCAGGATGACGATATTGGGCCGGCGGGTGGTCAGGATCTTTACGGTGGAATCCGAAGGGGTCCGGAACAGTTCCTTCACCTGGCGCTCGGCTTCCTTTTCATCCATGAAGATGAAGGGATTCCGGTTGAAGTTGTGCAGGTTCTCAAAGGTGCTGATGTAAAGATTGAAGAGGTTGTTGACCGATGCGAGGTTGAGGATGTTGTACCGGGAGTAATAGGACTCGCTCTGGTTGATGGGGATCTGCTGGACCCCTCCGCGCATGCCGATGAGCAGCAGCGGGGGGGTGATCACCAGGAACAGGAAGGTAAAGATCCAGTTCCGCCTGACGTGCAGGATCTCCCGGTAGAAGATCCTGAGGTAGGCGAAAAGTCCCGCCAGGAACAGGAAAATCAGGATCCCCAGCAGCAGGAAGAAGATCAGCGTCTGGGCCGAATTGTAAATTTCCGTCGGATGGCTTAGATATTTCAGCGCCTTATAGGTCAGCTTGGTTTTCCATTCCGCATAGATCCCCATCTCGCCCGCTTCCGTCAGCGAGTACGCCAGGATCATGATCCCCGTATAGATCTTGTTGGGATAATTCAGCCAGGACGGGCTGTATACCGATTGAACCACCAGCAGGATAAAGGGAATGACCAGCAGGTAACAGGCGGTCCCGGTATCCAGCCGGAGGGAGTACCAGAATATGCCGGCCACCTCCGTGACCGGGATCTTTTCCACCGCGAGAAGTCTTGTGTGATACAGGATAAAGACCAGACGGTTCAGATCGAAGAAAAGGATCCAGAAAAGGTACTGCAGGAACAGGGAGGACAGGATCTTTTTCATTCCGCGGGAAAACCGTAAAATTAGGCAATCTTAGCAAGTAACTGAAAGAATCTTCCTTTATTGTTCGCTTCCTTTTTTCTAATTCGTACTTTTGCCCTGTCCCTCCGGCAAACCCGATGAGCATCCAGGAAAACCTGTCCGCCTTATTGAAAGAGCTGCCGCCGAATGTCCGGCTGGTTGCCGTATCCAAGACCCGTCCGGTGGAAGAGATCCTGGAGGCCTACCGGGCCGGACAACGCCTCTTCGGGGAGAACCGCGCCCAGGAGATGAAGGAGAAGCATCCGCAGCTCCCCTCCGATATCCGGTGGCATTTTATCGGGCACCTGCAAACGAACAAAGTGAAGTACATCGCGGACTTTGTCGATACGATCGAAAGCATCGATACGCCGAGACTGCTGGACGAGGTGAACCGGGAAGCGCTCAGGCGCCACCGGGTGATCCGTTGCCTGATCCAGTTCCATATCGCCAGGGAAGAGACCAAATCAGGATTTCTGCCGGAGGAGGCGCGCGACTTTCTGGCCTCTGACGGGTTCAGGGAGCTCCGCAACATCCGGATCGCGGGGGTGATGGGGATGGCCTCCCTTACCTGCGACCGTCAGGCGATCCGGGATGAATTCTCGGCGCTGCGCGGATATTTCAGAGAGCTCAGGGAGACCTTTTTCGCCGGGGACCAAGATTTTAGCGAGATCTCCATGGGAATGTCGGGCGATTACCGGATCGCGATCGAAGAGGGCAGTACGCTGGTGAGGATCGGGACGGCGATCTTCGGGGAAAGAGATGGGAAGTAGCATTATTAAAATATGATAAGATTATGAAGGGAAGATCATTCTTACTGGCCGGGCTGGTGGCGATCCTGCCGGCCGTGGGTTCGTTGTTCGCCCAGGGGCCGATACCGGTTCCCAGGAAAGCGTATTTCCACCTGGAAGGCACGGTGAATAAAGATCAGCCCATTTCCGTGGAAATGGTCAAAGCCGGCGATTCGGTATATTGCGATTACCAGTACAGCGGACCCCTGGCGGGGAGAGGAACGGCAGTGACGGAGCCGGCGGTCGTCCCCGTATTTTGCGGGAAGATGGCCGGGACCGGCGGGAGCTACGTCTTTCATGAGCCTTTCGCCTCAGGCGGACTGAAGATCAGGGGCACGTGGTCGGCGTCCGGCGGCTTCACCGGCACCTGGGAGGATCCCGGGAAGGAAAAATCTCAGTACGAATGGAAAGAGAAATACCCGGTGGGTACAGCGCAGTTCAACGTGGCCTATATCAAGGAATCCGCCCCGCTGGTCAAAAAAGCCGACAGCCCGAAGGCCACCGTTGAAATGGTGATCCTCACCCCGGCCGAATCGGTCAACCCCATCCTGTCGGATACCCTGAAGCACCTGCTGATCGAGAAGTATACCGGGAAGCCTTACAAAGGAGAGGATCCGCAGGCCGCCCTGAATGAAGTGAAGAATGTATTCATCCAGAATTACCGGAACAACAACGAGGCCCTGTACCACCAGATCCCCGATGCGGGCAGCCTGAACTGGGAAATGCTGAAGTTCATGCATATCCTCCATAACCGCGATTATGTGCTCTGTTTCTATATCCTGGAATATGCCTTCACCGGCGGGGCGCACGGTCTTGAATCGACCGACTTTTACGTGATCAACCTGATGACCGGGAAAAAGCTGGAATTATCCGATCTTTTCCGGGAAGGATCCGATTCGACCCTGACGGTGTTGCTTACCGGGAAAGTGAAACAGGCATACTGCAGGAACCACGAGGCCAAGCTTACCGACGCCGGTTTCTTCACAGATGAGGTGAAGCCCTGCGGGAATTTCTTCGTGACCGACAACGGGATCGGGTTCCATTATAACCAGTACGACCTGGCCCCGCATTCTTTCGGCGCCATTGAAGCCTTCCTGGATTTCTCGGAGATCCGCGGGCTCCTGAAGCCTGCCTCGGAGATCCCGGTGAAGCTGGGGAAATGATGGATTCCCGGAACCTATTTTAATGCCGCTACGGCAAAACGGTCTTTCCCGTTCAGGTCCTTTTCAATCCGGGCGCCGGCGAATCCGTTTGCTTCCAGCAGGTTCCTTACCGCCTCCCCGAAGTCCTCGTTAATCTCTGCATACAGGATCCCGGGCCGGAGCATCCGCATGCGGGCGAACTCTGCCAGCGCCCGGTAAAAGCGGAGCGGATCCTCATCCGGCACAAACAGCGCTGAGGCAGGCTCATACTCCAGCACGTTGGGCCGGATCCGTTTTTTTTCGCTTTCAGGGATATAGGGGGGATTGCAGACGATCCTGCAAACGGAAGGCATCCGCTCCCATTCTCCCGGGGAAGTGAGGTCGGACCGGATCAGGTCGACCGTCACCTTGTTCAGGCTTACATTTTCCCGGGCGATCCCGAGGGCGGCTTCAGACGTGTCGGAGCCGTACACTGCCGCTTGGGGGAATTCCATTTTCAGCGCAATGGCGATGCAGCCCGAACCAGTCCCCGCGTCCAGGAAGCTCAGCGTTTCCGGATCATACGCCCGGTTCTCCCGGATCACGAGATCCACCAGCTGCTCGGTCTCCGGCCGCGGGATCAGCACCCCCGGGCGGACCCGGATCCCGGCATTCCGGAACCACACCGATCCGGTGATGTACTGCACGGGTTCATGCTTTTTCAGCCTGTCCAGGGCATCAAAAAACCTGGCCGAGTCACCGGCCGATAGCATTTCCCCCGGATCCGAATGCAGCCTTGTCCTCGGCCATTTCAGGTAATGCTCGAAAAGAATATACACGAAATTCCGGATCTCTTCGGGAGGATATTCTCCCGCGAGCTGCGCCAGAAAGATCTCCGTGACTTCCTTCGCCGTTGATCCCGCCGGGTACATTTGCCGAAGTTAAAAAAATAAAGTAAATTAGCGTTTCCCCGCACCCAACCCCTATGATGTTTACTGACACGTACCGGACGATTGAAGCGGCCTCTCAGGGCAGCTACCGGGAAAAGGCCAGCCGGTTCCTTTCCTTTGCCATCCCGGCCGCGACGGAACAAAGTGTCCGGGAATCTTTGGAAGGGCTCCGGAAAAAGTATCACGATGCCAACCATTATTGCTATGCGTATTGCCTGGGGGCCGACCGTTCCGCGTTCCGTATGAACGACGACGGGGAGCCGTCGGGCAGCGCCGGCAAGCCGATCTTCGGGCAGATCCAGTCGAAGGAGCTGACCAATATCCTGGTGGTGGTGGTCCGGTATTTCGGGGGGACCAAGCTCGGCATCCCCGGACTGATCCGCGCTTACCGCACGGCAGCCCGCGAGGCGATTGAGAATGCACGGGTGATCGAGAAGACCGTGAACGAACAATACGAGATCCGGTTCCCCTACCCTTCCATGAATGAAGTGATGCGGGTGCTCAAGGAGGAAGGTGCCTCGGTGCTGGAGATGCAATCCGATGAACAATGCACGATCTCGTTTTTTGTCAGGAAAAATGCGGGTTTGCGGGTGGGGGAACGAATGAAAAAGATCCGCCGGGCGGAGATCCGGCGAACCGGGGGGCAATAAAATATCCCTCCGGTTTTAAATTTATAATTAGACTGTTTTTCTTTAGTAAGATATGCAACTTTATATAAGTTACTGTGATTTAAACAGAATGCTATTTAGACGGATTCCACTTAGAATTGACCCGGTTTTTTAAGGTCTTCATCCAGAATTGTTTGTCACGCTTTTATACAGATATTCTGAATACATTGGTTTTACAGGGCATCAGGAAGGTTGTTAGAAAAATATTTTTCTAAATCAAGCGGAAAAAATTTTTTTTATAAACTTTTTTTTTTAAAATTTGTTAACTGAATTTTGGATCGTACTTCTCTCTTGATTTCTGACCTAACATAGCCTCCGGCTCCTTGATAAATCGCAAAAAATGAATTGACAGTTTAACTGCGGAAGGTAATTTTAATGGAAAAGAGTGTAGTTGAAGTTTGGGAAAATTGCCTCAAGATTATTAAGGACAACATAAATTACCAGAGTTTCAAGACCTGGTTCCTTCCGATCCGGCCTCTCCGGCTGAAAGACCACGTACTGACCATCCAGGTGCCCAGCCAGTTTTTTTATGAATGGCTGGAGGAGCATTATATCGGGTTATTGAAGAAGACCATCAAGAAGGAGCTCGGTCCCGACGGCCGGCTGGAGTACAGCATCATCATGGATAATACGGAAGGCGAGCCGGGCCCCATCACGATCAATGTACCCACGGGAGAAAAGAGATCCACCGCCAATCCTGCCGTTTCCATGCCGATCGACCTGAACCGGGGAACCTCCAAGGAGATCCCGAATCCCTTCATCATCCCGGGACTCAGGAAGATCAAGGTGAATTCACAGCTCATCGAGAGCTACTCGTTCGATAATTTCGTGGAAGGCGACTGCAACCGGCTGGCCCGTTCGGCCGGATTTGCCGTGGCGAACAACCCCGGAAAGACCTCCTTCAACCCGCTGCTGATCTACAGCCAGACGGGACTGGGGAAGACCCACCTCTCCCACGCCATCGGGCTCCAGGTAAAGGAGATGTTCCCGGAGAAAACGGTGCTGTACGTGACGACCGACCAGTTCATCAACCAGTTTATCGATTCGGTAAAGAACAACAACCAGAACGATTTCATCCATTTTTACCAGATGATCGATGTCCTGATCATCGATGACATCCACAACCTGGCGGGCAAGGAAAAGACGCAGGACGTGTTTTTCCACATCTTCAACCACCTGCACCAGAAGAGCAACCAGATCGTCATGACGTCCGACAAGCCGCCGGTCGAAATGAAAGGCATCGAGCCCCGGCTGCTCTCCCGGTTCAAATGGGGACTGTCGGCCGACCTCCAGGTCCCCGACCTGGAAACCCGGATCGCGATCCTGCACAAGAAGCTTTACAGCGACGGGATCGAGATCCCGCCCGACGTCATCGAGCATCTCGCTTACAGCATCAACACCAATATCCGGGAGCTGGAGGGAGCACTGATCTCCCTGCTGGCACAGTCCTCGCTCAACAAGAAGACCATCACCATCGACCTGGCCCGGCAGATGATCGATAAATTCGTCAAGAACACCTCCCGGGAGATCTCCATCGATTATATCCAGAAAGTGGTGTGCGATTATTTCAACATCCCCATCGAAATGATCCATTCCAAGACCCGCAAACGGGAGATCGTCCAGGCACGGCAGCTTTCGATGTACTTTTCCAAGAAGCATACCAAGGCCTCCCTCGCCAATATCGGCCTCCATTGCGGGAACAAGGACCACGCCACCGTGCTGCACGCCTGCCGCACCGTGAACAACCTGGTGGAAACGGACAAGCAGTTCCGTACCTTTGTGGAAGAACTGGATAAGAAGATCAAGCTGTGAGAATTCTTTTCGTCTGCACCGGCAACATCTGCCGGTCCCCGATGGCCGAAGGCATCCTGCGCGATAAGACAGAAAAACTTGGGATCGAAGCGGAAATCGACTCCGCCGGACTCGAAGCTTTTCATATCGGGGATCCTCCCGATGACCGGGCCATCCTGACCGCGAAGAAGAGAAGGATCGACATCACCGGCCACCGGGCCCGGCTTTTTACTGCAGGCGACTTTGACCGCTTCGACCGGATCTTCGTCATGGACTCGTTCCATTACTTTACCCTGGGCCAGATGTCGCGGAGCGATCAGGATATGAATAAGGTCGATTATGCCATGAACCTCCTCTATCCCGGGAAGAACATCCCCGTGCAGGACCCCTGGTACGACGGCATGAGCTCGTTCGAAAAGGTCTATGAGCAGCTCGACCAGGTATGCACCCGGCTGGCGGAGCTGATCGCAGGGGGAAAGACAAAAGAAAAAACGGCCCGGTGATCTTTCATCATGGACCCTCAACAGATAACTATTCCGGATAAAGAGGAAGTACGCCTGGCCGCGGAACGCATCCGGCCTTACATACACCGTACCCCGGTGCTGACCTCCCGGCATCTCGATGAGCGCTTTGGGTCCTCCCTGTTTTTCAAATGCGAGAATCTCCAGAAAGTAGGCGCTTTCAAAGCCCGCGGCGCCACCAACGCTCTTTTATCGTTAACCCCGGAAGAGCGGAACAAAGGAGTCGCCACGCATTCCTCCGGGAATCATGCGCAGGCGCTGGCCTGGGCGGCCGCCTTGCAGGGATGCCCGGCTTTCATCGTCATGCCGTCGAACTCCTCGCGGGTGAAAGTGGAGGCGGTGCAGCAGTACGGCGGACAGATCACCTTTTGCGAACCCACGCTCCGGGCCAGGGAAGCCACCCTGGAACAAGTCCTTGAAAAGACCGGGGCCATCGAAATCCATCCTTATAACAATCTCCGGATCATTGCCGGGCAATCGACCGCGGCACAGGAGCTGATCGAAGAGATCCCCCGCCTGGATATCATCCTCGCCCCGGTGGGCGGCGGCGGACTGCTTAGTGGGACGGCGCTGGCGGCACATTATTTTTCCGCCGGCACCCGGGTATTTGCGGCCGAACCGGAACAGGCGAACGATGCCTGGCTTTCGTTCACGGGCGGAAAGCTGATCCCCTCCGTCAACCCGAATACCGTGGCCGACGGCTTACGAACCTCCCTGGGCACCCTGACGTGGCCCATCATTAAAACATTTGTCAGCGGCATCGTCACCGTGAGTGAAAAGGCAATTATCAACGCCATGAGGCTGGTCTGGGAAAGGATGAAGATCCTCATCGAGCCCTCGGCCGCCGTGACGGTGGCGGCCTTACTGGAGAACAAGCTGGACAGCCGGAGGAAAAGGGTCGGGATCATTCTTTCCGGCGGCAATGTGG
>DATJQF010000053.1:0-3649 GCA_035505995.1 Bacteroidales bacterium | reverse complement strand
ATTGGATGCTTCGCTGGAATCCAGGTCTGCATGGGATTGCTTCTCAAGGACGGTGATTACCAGGTCAACATTGTTGGAAACGCCAAATATCCTCCGGAGGTCTTTCAGCATTTTATTCACGGACGAAATGCTTTTATCCATAGTGCGCGCGATATCTTTGGAAGTCATTCCCTCTATGAACAGATGCAGCATTTTCTCCTGTTCGCGGGTTAAACCGTATTTGGGATCCCTGTATTTTTCGACCTTCCTTTTTGTCTGGTATTCCTTCATGGCTGCGGAATATACCGTTTCTCCATCACTGACCCGCATCAGCGTTTTTTCCATGGTTGATTTATCCGCGTTCTTATTAATGAAAGCCCGGGCCCCCAGCTTATACATCTTCCGCTGCCAGTGAAGGGACGTCTCTGCCGTATAGATAATGACCGGCTTCCCCGGAAAGTGTTTCTCAATCCTGTGAAAATTGTCGGTTGGATCCCCATCGGGAAGCCAGAGATCCAGCAGGATCAAATCAAAATCCGCATCCGGGTCAAGGGACAGGGCCTCCTTCATATCATTTGCCGTCAGCGTGATGATGATCTCATCCCGCGAGGGACGGAAATACGTTCTCAATCCTGCAATGGTAACCGGGTGATCTTCGATTATGAACAGTTTGATCATGAAAGGGGACCCCTGATTGAAATTATAAAGGTACGCTAATTTCCCATTTTGTTCCTTTGCCCGGGGCCGTAACCAGGCGGACGGTTCCCCCCAGGAGCATCACTCTTTCATAAATGCCGGATATTCCGATCCCCTTGCCGGCAGCCAGGTCTGGATCGAAACCCGGTCCATCGTCTTCATACAACAGCAGCAATTTATTATCGGCTGTTGCAATATCCAGCCGGATTTGTGCTTCCCTGGCATACTTGCTGGCATTGGTAAGAAGTTCCTGGACGATCCGGCAAAAATGCAGGGTGATCTCCCTGGATATCTCAGGCAAATGATCCGCAACAAAATACCGGACCCTGATCCCATTGAAATTGATCAGATCGTTGATCAGGTCGGGAACGATATCCTGCAGAACGGAGCGGCTATCCTTCAGCAGGTTGATATGATGGGAGATCCTCCGGATCCGGTCGCCCAGTTCCTCCATCTTTTCATGGAGCTGCTCTCTGATCTTCTGATCTTCAATCTTAATGGAATGCACGAATCCTTCAATCACCCGGACCAGGTACCCGAGATGGTCATGCAATTCAAATCCCAGCCTGCTCTTCTCCGTTTCCTCGAGCTCGATGATCCTCCGGGCCGATTCGATCTGCTGCTGCCTGATCCTGATCCGGGTCCTCTGCCGGAAACTGATGAATACGAATACGATGATCACGATCGTTAGAAACGTCAGCAGGGAGATCAGCCGCAGGATCCGGTTCTGGTTGGTTTTAATCTGCAGCTGGGATTCCTTATTGCGGATCACCGTTTCCTTGTTTTTCAGGTCGAGCATGGCTGCGATCAGTCTGATCTGCTGCTTGTTTTTTTCCTCGATGTCTTGCGACCTGTATATGGCACTGGTTTTTAGTGCCTTGAATGCATGCTGAAGATCTCCGCGACTTGTCAGTACGTCTGCATACGTGTCATACAGTTCGGCCAGCCACTCTGCATTGTTCAGCTCCCTGGCCAACGGTATAGCCTTTTTTTCCATGCAGTCAAGCGCTTCGCCGGTCCTTCCGGAAGCCAGGAAACTGTAGGCAAGGTTGTTATAGGCACCGATCTCTGTGAGTGGTAAATTGCCATCCACGGATTCCCGGATCGCCTGGTTATAATAGTACATGGCTGAATCGGTACTGGTCTGCTCGAGTCCCAGGTTGATGGTCGTCAGCGCGATTTCTTCATTGGCGCCCGGTTGCATTTTTAAATAGGATATGGCTTTCTTCATTATGGAAATCCTGGTATTCCGGTCCTTCTCAAAGTCGGCAAGATTTCCCAGTGCATTTCCGATCTGCCGGGAAAGTTTATACTCGACCGCAACCCGGTAAGCGCTGTCAAACATCACCTTTGCCCTGTCGGAATCATGAATAACAAGACAGATATTGCCCATGAGATTAAATCCATTGGACAGCACGGTTTTATTTTGTGTCAGTCTTGCAACGGTAATGCCGGAATCCAGCAACATGATCGCACTTTTTAAATTCCCGGCATCGATGTTAAGATTGGATAAGTTATAGAGGAGCGTGGGTATTTCTTTTGAATCATGCAGACTGTCGGCTATTTTAAGGGCCATTGAATAGTAAAAGAAGCTGGAGTCTTTGTGCAGGGCAGTGAATGAATTTCCCATGACCGTGTAAGCATTGATGAGACTGTCATATTTCAGAAATGATTTAGTCAGCGCCAGTGCGGTTCTCGCATAAAATACAGACAGGGAGTTGTTGCGGATCCAGTTCATGTCAGAAAGGGAATCCAGCTTTTTAACGGAATCCGAGATCAGGGCGGTTTTGCGTTCCATCCCCTGTGTCTCATGATCCGGACTTCTTTTACAGGACAGCAGAGACAGCAGGATCATCAAAACGGCGATACAGCCTGCTGTTTTTATTCCCTTAACCTGCCGCGGAATTCTGGTTAGCTTATTCATTCGACCCTGGATATATTGCGTAAATATAAGTATTTCAGGGATAATAGTAAAAGAAGGGGTAGGGGAACAGGGCAAGGGCATGATCGCACGCGGATCATGCAGATTGCAGCGCGTCTGCCGGCAGGCAGGGATTTACACGGATAAAGACAATCGTAAACTAGTCCTTCAGGCACCTTACCGGGAAGGCATTATCCCGGTACGACGGATAGAACGACACGCTCGGATTGAAGGTGTTCATCCCGTGCGCCCAGGCCTTGTAAGGTCCGTGGGAAGTGGATGACCAGATGATCGTGGCAAAGCCGGAAAAGCTCCATACGGTGTTGTTGAACCTCGTTCCGTCGAGCAGGGCATTAAACCCGGAATACCCGGTCGATTTCAACGGGGCCCCGGCAAAGCCGTTCGAGATATAGAAATTGAACAGCAGCTGCCATTCAGGTTCCGTGGGGACATGCCAGCCCGGCGGGCAGAGTCCCTGGGCGCCGGCCGTGTTGCTGAATTGCATGAGCTCGTCCCACTGGTACAATCCGCCGTATGAGACACAGTTGGCCGGGTTGTCGTTGAAGCAGTATTTCTCCGGTATGCAATTATCGCGCTGCATCGAGGAAGAAGGCACCGTGGTGCCGTACACAAGGTTGACCGACATCCAGCACTGGGTCCCGATCTGGATCGTGGGATACGGCTGGTTGTCGCGAACGTCGGTCAGGTTGCTGTTGCAGAAGAACGGCGGGGGATTTACCACGCTGATGTTCACGGTAGCATTGTTGGCACAACCGTACATATTGGTGTAGGAATAGGTAATGGCATGGTTGCCCACTCCCGCCAGTCCGGGGAAGAAGCTCCCGACGTTGACGCCGGCCCCCGAGTAGGACCCGTTGAGCGGGATGCCACCCTTGAGTATGATCGGCTGCGCCACGGTCGTGGTAACCGGGTCGAAACAGGTGGTAAAGGTCACCACCGGCCGGGGGTTCACCGTCACCGTCACATCGTTGGGGGTTCCGGTGCAGCCGTTGGCTACCGGTGTGACGTGGTAGGTAACAGTTTCGACTGAAA